>JBGTJY010001050.1:0-2727 GCA_041744855.1 Candidatus Hydrogenedentales bacterium | reverse complement strand
ATTACACGCTCATGCGCGCGCTGTTCGAGTGGTTCATGGAGAACGAACCGTTTCAGCAGCCGAAGGGACTCTACGCAATCACGGGCCGGGCGACGTTCTCCGCGGGCCTGTTCCACGCCGCGAACATCAAGACGCACGGCGGGATCATCGCAGGCGAATTGGTCGGCGACGATCTGGATTTCTGGGCAGAAAGCGATCCCGTGACGTTGCCGAATTCCAAAATGGTCGTGTTTTCGCAATACGGGTTCCACGGATACTCGAAGAAAGCGTACCCGGAATACGCGGATTTGACGCACACGGATTTGGATCTGGATACAATAGCCCCGGATATTCCAGTCGAGATGACGTACGAGGACTACATCAGCGGGCGCGATCCAGTCCTAGAAGCCGTGTTAGTCGACTGACCCGGGAGGGACGCGCTCCCGCGCGTCCGGGGCGAGAGTCGCCGCCTTATCGGCGAAGTCTCATCGCCTTAAGGTTCACCAACCCCAACGGGTTCGACTGCACATTTTCCAGTTCCGGCCCGACCAGATAGGGGCGCGTGTGAAAAAAGACAGGCGCGATCGGGACCTCGCTCAGTAACAGAGTCTCCGCGCGCTGATAGGTCGCATTGCGTTCTTCCGGGTCCAGCGCGAGCGCGGCTTGGCGCAACAGTGTCTCGTAGTCTGAGTTGTTGAAACCCGTGCGGTTGTTTCCGCTCGCGCCGTAGAACATGTCGAGGAAATTCGACGGGTCGATGTAGTCGCCGTACCACGTCGAGCGCGCGATGTCGTAGTCGCGCGCGATCATGTTCGCGAGCCAGGTCTTGGTGTCGACGTTTTGCAACGCGACTTCGATCCCCAGTTCGGCTTTCCACATTGCCTGAATGGCCTCGCAGTAGAGCCGACGATTTTCGCCCGTGTCGTAAATCATCGTAACGCGCGGAAATCCTTTGCCGCCTGGGTAGCCCGCCTCCGCGAGATGCCGGCGCGCTTGCTCGGGGTCGTATGGAATCTCGAACGTGCTCGTGTAGCCCGCTGTGTCCGGCGGCACGAAATGCGCGGCGGGACGTTGGCCCGCGCGCATGACCTTGTTCACGATCGTCGCGCGATCGATTGCCATCGCGAGCGCGCGCCGCACGTTCAAGTCGTCGAGCGGCGGACGTGCCGTGTTGAATCGGATGAATTCGACGCCAAGATACGGATCGATGCGCAGCGATTCGGGTTGGTTCGCGCGATAACTGTCGAGCTTCGTCAGCGGAACGGCGTAAGTTAGATCGAGTCCCCCTGCGCGAAAGCTGCGCTCCTCGACGGCGGGATCGGCAATGGGATGAAACTGTACGCGCTCGATCGCGACATTCGCCGCGTTCCAGTAATACGTATTCTTCTCCGCGACGATGCGATCGGTCGGACGCCACTCCGCGAGCTGATACGGACCGTTGCCGACGTAACTGTCTGGCCGTGTCCACGCCGTGTCGCGTTCGTCGAAGCGGCCGAATTTCTCAATGGTCGCGCGATGCAGCGGGAACCACGTGAAGTGGATGTGCAGCGAAAGGAAATACGGCGTCGGCGCGCGCAACGTCACTTCGAGCGTGCGATCGTCAATCGCGCGCGCGCCCACCTCCGCGAAATCCGTGATGAGTCCCGCGTGAAATTCCTCCGCATTCTTCAACGGATACAACATATACGCGTATTCCGCCGCGAGCCCGGGAGAGAGGATGCGCCGCCACGCATAGACGAAGTCGTGCGCTGTCACCGCATCGCCGTTCGACCAACGCGCGGCGTTGCGAATCGTGAACGTGTACACCGTCCCATCGTCCGAGATCGTCCACGATTCCGCCGTCGCAGGAATCGGCTCCATCGTCAGAAGATCGAGCGTCGTCAGTCCCTCAAAAAACGCCCCGAGCAAACGATGCTCGATGTCCCCCGTCACCAAATGCGGGTCAAGCGACTTCGGCTCCCCACCATTCCCCACGTGCAACGTTGCGACATCCGAACCGCCACCTCGGCGCTCAGTATCGCCACATCCTAAAAGCCCCACGAGCGCGATGACTACAATCGTCCATCCCCGGAACCCAAAAATCATCCCCTTCAAATCAATCTCTCTTCATCTGTGAAAATCGGTGCAATCTGTGGACAGTATCACTAGACAGCAGCCGGCCCCGGGAATTGTTCGCGAAGCACGCGCTTCAGAATCTTCCCCGTCGGATTGCGCGGAATCTGATCGACGAACTCGACGTACTTCGGCATCTTGAACGGCGCGAGTTTGCCCCGGCAATGATTCAAGATGTCCTGCGCCGTCACGGACTCTTCCTTGCGCACGACGACCGCCAGCGGCGATTCGCCCCACTTCGCGCTCGGTTGGCCGATGACGGCGACCTCGACGACTTGCGGGAAACTCAGGATCACGTTCTCGATTTCGGCGGGGTACACATTCTCGCCGCCCGAAATGATCATGTCCTTCGTGCGATCCTGAATGAAGATGAAACCCTCCGCGTCTTGCGTAGCCACGTCGCCGGTGTACAGCCATCCATCGCGGATCGTCTCCGCAGTCGCTTCGGGCCGGTTCCAATATTCCTTCATCACGTGCTTGCCGCGAATGATCACCTCACCGGGTTCGCCGGGCCGAACATCTTTGCCTTCGACATCGACAACCCGCACGTCCGTGTGGAAAAACGCCTTGCCGGTCGAGCCCGCCTTGCGAAGCGCATCCTCGGGCACGGTCAGGCACGCGGGGCCGCAGGACTCT
>JBGTJY010001049.1:0-4295 GCA_041744855.1 Candidatus Hydrogenedentales bacterium | reverse complement strand
ATTTCGGCAATCCACCGGCCGTCGGTTTCCAGTTCAAATTCAACGTTCATATCCCTCCATCCTCAGCTCGGCGTTCGCAGAAACATCAACAAACCAAACGCGAGAAACACTGCATTCGGTCCCCAGGCCGCCACCTCAGGCGGGATGCGACCGATGTATCCAAGCCCTTGAACAATCACGGACGTCATTAGGTAAGTCAAGCCTATCGCTATACTTACGCCAAAAGCGGTTGCAATGCCACCCCTGCGGAGCCGCAGTGCGAAGGGCGCCGCAAGCCAGATCATCACGAACGCGAGGAAAGGCTTCGCGAACCTAGCGTGCAGGTCGACCTCGACCCGGGCAGTCGGCACTCCCAATTCCCTCGCCCGCCGAAGATTTGCCGCCATCTGGTCGTAACGCAGCGTCGCGGGGTTGGCTTCGATCGCGAAAAGCTCCTCGGGGCCGTCGGGGATCGGGGCGACGGTCTGGGTCACGCGCCGATGCGTCGCGGACATCTGATCGCGGGGATTGAATGTCGACCACAGGCCGTCCTCGATGAGCCAACGCTGGCTATCGGGCTCCCAAAAAATACGCCGCGCTTGCACCCGTTGAATCTCCGCATCGGTGTAGCGCAGGAGCAGCACGTTCTCGCCCGTGAGCGCCGCCCGGTTGAATTTCAAGACGTGGCACTTCCAGCCATCCGCGAGTTGCGGCCAACTGATGCCCGGGCGTTCCGCGTTCGGATTGTCCGTGAAATAGCGTTGCACGATCGATTGCGAAGTCTTCGCCGCGTGCACTCCGGCGAACTCCTGCAACGCAAACACTCCGGCGGCGATGAGTGCAGCCACGAGAACGGGCACGACAACAATCCGCCGCAAACTCATCCCGGCGCTTAGCATCGCCGTGATTTCATTGTTTTGCGCCGCGGAGCCAAACACGATCAATCCCGAAACGAGCACGGCGAGCGCCGCTAATTGATACTCCGAAAAGACGTAGGGAATTTCGGACGCGTAGAGCATCGCGACGGTTTGCCACGGGACGTTGTTGCTGATGATCTCGGAACTTCGGTGCGTCAATAGATCGAAGAGCACGTAGAGCGCGTAGAGCGCAAGCGCCGTGCGGCAGAAAACGCCGATCAACCGCACTCCGAGATACCGGTCGAGGATCGTCATACGCGATCGACGCGCCAGATGAGCGCGAAGCCGCCCAGCATCAGCAGCGCGTTCGGAATCCACGCGTTGAGGATATGCGTCTCCAGCGATCGCGCCGTCGGCGGCTCCATCACGATTTGCACCGTGTAGTACACCAGAATAATCGCGAATCCCAGCGCGAACGAGAAGGACCGGCCCGATCGTTTCGCGCGTGCGCCCAAAGGCGCGCCCACCAAGGTAACCGCGATCACCGCGAACGGCATGCTCACGCGCTCGGCCAGTTCCTGTCGCTCCTTGCGCAACGCTTCGCGCGCATCCGTCGGGTCGCTCTGCTTCCGAATCGATTCGTAGGCCTCGGTTAGCGCCTTTTCGCTTTTAACCAACTCCCGCACCGAGGAGGCCTGCCGAGCGCCGCGCGGCGGAACGGGCGACGGAATTGGCAGGGTCAGCGTGTATTCCTCCAACAGCGCGATCGCCCCGTTCGGCGGCATCGCGTAGCAGTCGGTCAGCTTCAATTCATGCACGTCCGCCTTCGCCGCAAAACTCGCCGAGCCCGCGTGAATCACGGTCGGGCCATCCTCGCCCGGTTGCACGAGATCGATGTTCCAGACGGTCGCCTTCGCCACGTCCTTCTTCTCGAAATACACGTGCCAGCCTTCGTACTCGTGCATCGTGCCTTCCGACAACATGATCAACGTCGCGCGTTGCGGAAGCTCGCGGTAGATTAAATCGAGCGCCCGCCCGAGCGCCCGCGGTTGAAGCGCATCTTGCGCAAAAAAACACGCAGCGGAAAGCAACACGGAAACAGCCAATACGGGCGCCATCACGCGCTTGAGCGACAAGCCCGACGATCGAATCGCGGTCAACTCACCCTGTTGCGCCAGGCGTCCGAACGCCATCAACACGCCGTAGAGAAACGTAACCGGAATGACCATCGACATCAGACTCGGCACGAACAAAAGTGCGAGTTCAGAGACATCGCGAACTGTCAGCAAGTCCACCGGAATTTCGCGCGCGTAGAGAGAAATGCGCACCGTTATCGCGAGAAATCCCACCAAAAATAGCCCCAGCAAGGTGGGAACGGCGATATTGCGCAGGATGTACCGATCGAGGAGGCTCATAAGGTGGCTGCGAGTATAACGAATCGTGCAATGGGACCAATGTTTATTGAACCGCCGTCAAGATATAATGCCGCCATTGGAGGCGCTTATGGTCGAAGTAGAAATTCTAGGTGTCAGTGACGGGCCGAAACACCCGGTCGTGTTGCTGCGTCACGAAGAGCGCGTCCTCCCCATCGTGGTCGGCACGCCCGAAGCGCACGCGATCCAAATCGGTCTGATGAATGAAAAGTACGGTCGGCCGATGACCCACGATCTAGTCTGCAACTTACTCGCCGGTCTTCGTGCTGCGTTGCAGTCGGTGACGATCTACAAACTCGAAAACGAAACGTTCTTCGCGCATCTTAACGTCGAGCAGACGGAACCGGATGGCGAAGTCGTGCAAGTGCTCAAGATCGATTCGCGCCCGAGCGACGGCATCGCCATCGCTGTGCGGTTAGGCTGTCCCGTCTACGTCGCGGACAAAGTCATGGAGACGGCCGCGCAAGACGTCGCAATTCTGAGCAGCCCCGATGACGACAGCGACGAAAACGAATCGGAAGATTTCGACAGCGACGATACTTGAGGTTCGACCACACCCAGGACTTCTCTTCGTGTCCAGCAATCAAAACAATTCACGGCGCGAGTGGCTGCGCCGTGCGACTGGTTCCGTGTTGGGCACTGCGCTTGCCTCGGAGGGCGAAAGCGCTGAGCCCGGTATCGTGCCGACGAAACTCCTCGGCTCGACGGGACGCGCGGTGCCGATTCTGTTGCAAGGCTGCGGCGAGATCGCGGACCCAAATTACAGTACGATCCTGCACGCAGGATTTCGCGAAGGCCTTTACTATCTCGACACAGCCCTTGCCTACGAAGATGGCAAATCGCATCGTGCCGTCGGGGTCTTTGTCGACCAGTTAAGCGAACGCGAAAAATTGTTTATCACTTCGAAGGTCTTCTTGCCGCCAAAAGCAGCAAGCCCGGAACGCTACTCGAAACCCGTCCGGGGTTTCCTGCCCGACCTCCAGACTGATTACCTCGACATGCTCCTCATGCACGGCATCGAGGATCCGAAAGTGCTCGAACCCGAATACATCCGCATGGGGCAGAAGCTGAAGAAGGATGGCCTCGCGCATCACTTCGGATTCTCCTGTCACGAAGGCAACGTCCCCGAATTGCTGACGCTCGCGGCGAGACTCGGCCCCGAGGCGATCGACGCGGTCATGTTTCGATACAGCTTCGCCGAGTACGGCGACCTCGCGCTCAACAAGGCCATCGACGCGTGCAAGAAGGCCGGCATCGGTCTCATCGCCATGAAAACGCAGGCCTCAGTGCCGGACGACAAAGACGAAGTGCGGCGTTTTAGGTCCGAGAACTTCACGCTGGGTCAAGCCAAACTCAAAGCCGTGTGGGCCGATGAACGCATCGACGCCGCAGTCTCGATGATGCCGAACACGCGCATCCTGCGCGAGAACATCGCCGCGGCGAAATCGCAAAAGCAACTCACGATGGCCGAGTTCCATCAACTCAATCGATACGCCGCGCAAACCGCTTCCAATCGATGCCGCGGCTGCAGTCATCTCTGCGAATCGAAAGTAGACGGTGAATTTCGAATCGCCGATGCTTTGCGCTATCTCATGTACGACGAGTGCTACGGCCGCACGAACGAAGCACGCGCGCTCTATCGCGCCCTCGATCTGCCGCAATTCGACCGAGTAGATCTAGTGAACGCGGAACGCGCGTGCAAGCGCCGGCGCACGGCCGCATTGAGGGTGGGCGAAGGTGGGTTCGAGAACGCCGCCGTCGCGAAAACGTCGGTCCAAACGCGCGCAGCCGACGGGGTCGAAGTGAGCGCCGCCTGACGGCGGCCCTCCTCCACTGGCGCTATCCGCCGAGTACCGTCAGGCGGCGGCGCTCGTCTGGGGCTCGGTCGTCATGGTGAGCTGATGGGTCGTAGGGCGCATGAACCGAGTCCAAGACCGAGACCGTCGCGCGTATCGTGCTCGCCGACGGAAGCGTCCTCACGACGCTCCTCACGGGAGACCGCGCATCGTTCCGTATCCCGGAGCGC
>JBGTJY010001048.1:0-1724 GCA_041744855.1 Candidatus Hydrogenedentales bacterium | reverse complement strand
GCGAGGTCGCCGAAGACGTATTTGCCGAATAATTCCGGGATCTGCGTCCCGCGATAGACGAAGCCGCCGGTGATCGAGATGCCGTCATCGTGGTCGTACTCGAGGGTCCCGAGAGTGCCGGTAATTGGGTCGATCAGGCCGGCGGGACTTCCCGGACTACGAGCGCCGATGGTGCCGTCCGACCGGTTGAAAAGAAAGCTCCCCTCTTTGACTGCCCAGCCGTAGTTGCGTCCGGAATCCGGGGCTGACCGGATCGGTGAACCCCGGATGGAACGCCAGTCCGAGCAACCCGCGCTCGTCGTTCGCGTTGGTAATGATCAGGGGCGGCGAAACCAGACTTTGAATGTCGAGCGCGGGCGTCGGTCGCAGCGCACCGTTTTCCAGCACCAAAATCTGTCCCTTTTGTTCCAACACGAACAGGCGGCTGGTATCGCCCGGCGGGTTAATGCCGTACAGCGGGGCCGCCATTCCTACGGCGACTGGCCGAAGCCGGACGGCGATATCTCCGTGCTCGATCGCCGGCAGAATGTGGTCTGCGAGCGCCGAAGAATACGGCGCAAGCAAGATCACAATCGAGCCGGCGCTAACGACCAACGAGAAAACGAATCGATTCTTTCGAACGGAATCCATGATGCAAGGTCCTCTATTTCACAGGATGGTACTGGCCCGCTGTGAACGAACAATTGCTGGCAGAGATTGAGCGGCACGGTTGCCGAGTCAATCAAACGCAGAGGAGCATCATTTCATTAGTCGCCGTTCGTACCATCGAGAATGCTAGTGCCCGCTAGCAATTTCCGTCGATCGATAGAGCTTGGCCCCGGGCGTCCTCACGCGGCCGCAGGCGATCCAAGTCGCAATAATCCGATGTGTTGGCTCCTGCCTGAAGAAACCAAACTGAACGGCTGGCCTAGAACGCGACTTGGGCTCTTGCCGAATCGTAATGCGGCGAGTTTCTGGGGTCAAGTACCGAAGGCGGTTCCCAGCGGAAAATTATAATAGCTCGATCGGATACCGCCACACCGCCGCAATTTCAGAAGGCGGCTTTGGCAGCTCAGCCCCCGCCGAACTTATGGCCGCAGCTGCAGCTTTCGCGGCGGGCGTGGACTTGCGTGCCGCACTTAGGACAGCGCTTCTTCCAGACCTGCCGCGGCTTCTCCGGCTTTTTGGTTTTGGCTTCCACCGCCTTCGTGGTTCGAAGTTGATTCAGCCGTGGTTCATCGGCTTGCTTCATGGCGCATTGCGGATGGATGCCGCCGAGCGAGTACGCCGCTTTACCGCAGATCGGGCAAACATGCTTCGGCGGTTGCGGCACGATAATGACGGACTTCTCGCTCATAGTAGCCTCCAAGGGTTGAGAGGGTCGAATCGTTCCGTCAAAGAATGCTGGGCGCAACTGGCCGCTCCGCGTAGTACTTCGCGCTCACTTCATGCGTCCGCGTCTTCGGGGGGCGCGACGTCCCGTGAAACCGGCGCGGCGCCGGGAATTTTCTTCGTCAGACGGCGCTTACGCTTATCCTCCGCCCGTAGTTTCTTCTCCATCTCACGGCGACGTTTCTCAAACGTGTTTTGATTTTTTGCCATGCGATTCCTTGCTGCTAGAGATGTGCATCGACGAGCGTCCGCGCGCAAAGTGAGCGCGGGCTCGTCCTGCAATCAGCCGGCTCAGTCGCCGTCGTTCGCTTTAGTAGCGTCGGCCACCACCGCCGCCACCGCCACCGTAACCA
>JBGTJY010001047.1:0-1801 GCA_041744855.1 Candidatus Hydrogenedentales bacterium | reverse complement strand
GCAATGGTCTTCACGGGCGCGAATCGGGTGCGCGGCACGACCACGGCACGCGCGTCGGGGAAGCACTCGATCGCGGCGCCCATCGCGGTCTCGAGTTGGATCACGGGCGACGATTCCTTGTCGCGCGGATCGACCGTCTTGGAGTTGCGAATCGTCGGCAGCGGCAAAAATCCGCCGTTCTCCTGAAGCGCATCGCGCAGCCGGTCGAGACGGAGCCAGAGGTTGTTCGTATTAAAAAAACGATGCCGCTCGATGTTCTGAAAATCGTCCACGTCGGCGTCGGGACATTGCGCGGACTCGCGGAGGACCAGCGATTTGCCACGGTGCGCGAGGTGACCGCCCTTGCGGTCGGATGGCGTGCGGCGAGTCACTTCCATGAGAAAAGGCGCACCAGATTCCGCGAACCACGTCAGCAGGGCCGGGTCGAGCGTCGCTCCCAGATTGTCGGAGTTCGATACAAAGAGATACTGGATGCCGTCGGCGAGCAGCCGATCAATCGTGTCGCCCGCGAGGATGGAATAAAGATCCCCGTGACCGGGCGGGCACCATTCGAGGTCCGGATTTTCCGGCCACTCGACGGGTTCGAGCGTCACGGCGTCGATCTTCGGAATCTTGTTTTGCAATAGCTCGATTTCCGAGAAATCGCCAATCTCCGAATGCCGGGCGAGCGCGTCGCGAGTCGCCGCGCTCGTGCTGAAGCTGTTCATGAGAAGGAAGCGCGGGCTCGCTCCGGTCGTCTTTTTGAAATGCAGAATTTGGCGGACGATGAGATCGAGAAACGTGAGGCCGTCGCGCACGGGCAACAGCGACTTGGCGCGGTCGAGTCCCATGCTGGTGCCGAGGCCGCCGTTGAGTTTCAGCACGGCGCATCGGGTCGGAAGGAGCGGATCGGGTTGCACGGACGCCGCGATCTCGGCGAGGTCCGGCAGCGACTCGATAGGCTGGATCTCGGTCTCGGGAACGAGCGCCGATTTCTCGTCGGAAAGCAGCGTGTATCCTTGCTCGAACGCGCGAATTGCGGATTCGCTGACACCCGCCGTTTCCATTTTGTTGCGGAATTGCTGTAATGGCATCGTGTGGAAACGATGCCGAGAATGGATTCGCCCGCCAAGCAAAGACGCCAACAAACATGATTGACGCAAGTTTCGTCCAGAGCCTCGGGGTTATCGTCGTCGCAGCCGCGCTCTTCGCCATCGTGGCACGGCGATTCAGCCTGCCCGGCATCGTCGCGTATCTCGTGGCCGGGCTGGTGCTCGGGCCCGCGACAGGCTTCGTCACGGTGTCCGAGGCGCTGAAGTTCATTTCGGAAACGGGCATCGTGCTGCTGCTCTTCCTCGTGGGGTTGGAGTTGAGCTTCGAGAAGATCAAGGTCGTCGGGAAAGCCGTGCTCATCGCGGGCATTCTCCAGGTCGCGGTCACGTTCGCGGGGGCGTTCGGGCTGGTCGCCCTGCTGGGATTGCAAGGCGTGGAAGCCGCGTTTCTCGCCATCGCGCTCACACTCAGCAGCACCGTGGTAGTCGTGAAATTGCTCGACGAAAAGCGCGAGTTCTCGTCCCTGCACGGGCGCATCGCGGTGGGCATCCTCCTCGTGCAGGACATGGTGGTGATCGTCCTGCTCACCCTGCTGGCGGGACTGCCCGAGGGCGGTGGGGAAATGGAGTCCGCGGCCTTGCTCGCGGGCGTCCTTCGGGCGTTCGGCGGCATGATCGTGCTGCTCGTCGCCGTGCTCGCGGCGCTGCGCTGGGTGCTGCCCCGCGTGTTCGGATGGGCGGCCCGCTCGGCGGAGACGCTCTTCATTTGG
>JBGTJY010001046.1:0-4090 GCA_041744855.1 Candidatus Hydrogenedentales bacterium | reverse complement strand
CTTCCGCCGGCCTTCTTCCGCCTTTTCGGTCGAGCCGCACGAAGCGCAACCGCCGCAGGCCTTGATCTTTTCCGTCACGATATCAACGATGATGCGGCCCTGAATGATCGTCTCGGCGCCGTCGAAGCTGATCTCGCCCGCGGCAAACGCGTCTCCGCGGCGTCCAGCCTCCTTGCCGGTATACACCTCGAGGGCGCTCTGAATGGCGAAGAGGTGTTTCAGGCTCAGGAATTCCTCGTCTTCATCGGGAATCGGGAACTCCGACAAAAACGACTCGGCGGAAATCTCGAGTATTTCCGACACCGATCGCCCTTTGAGCTGCTCGATGAGCAACGACTCCGCGCCGATACCCTGACCGCAGGTCCGTTTCGCGAACACGTATTCGTCCAGCCGTTCGTGCTCATCGAGCACGACTCGAATCAATTCTGTTACGTCACTACAAGGCATTGCGCAACCTTTAATCCTTTACTGCGTTCGCGCATCACTGCGCCTTGAACGCCTCCTCGCACTTCGCTGCGAAATAAAAATCGCTCGGCGTCAGGCCGTCGATTTTGTGAGTCCAAATCGTCACTTTCACTTTCCCGAACGTGAACATCACGTCGGGATGATGGTCCTGCTCCTCCGCGATCCCCGCAACGTCGTTGGCGAATTTCACGGCCGGCGAATAGCCCTTCACCTTGTACTCTTTCTCGAGGTGATGCTCCTTCACGCATTGCCAATCCGAATCGAGTTCCTTCACGTACTTCTCGAGCTCTTTGCCCGTCAACGGGGGAACGCCACCCTTGCAGGGCTCGCATTTGTTTTTCGCCAGTTCAGCGCTTGCCATAGTTTACCTCTTCAGTATTATACGTCGAATACCGGCGTCGGCTTCTCATGCCAAATGTTCAAATCCGAATTATCGTCAAGCGTGACCGCGCCGAGCCGCACCGTATACGGCTGATCGCCCGCGCACGTGTACTGGAGCCGCAGGCCTTCAATCTCCCACGGCCCGCTGCCTTCCTCCGGCCCCGACAACGTCAGCGCATGCGGAAAGCTTCCGGGACTTCCCTTCGCCGTGAGCAACTGCCCCGGCCCAGTCGAGCCTTCCACTTCGTCAAAGTCGAGCGGAAAACCGTTGATATTGAAACGCGGCCGCTCGGGTCCCGGTTTGTCGCCGGTCCGAATTTCTACGGTAAATGTTTCGAGCTTCGGCATCGCGACACCTACGCCATGCCGACCGGCAGTTGACGGTAGAACGGATTCTCGCCTGCGGCGTGATCAGTGTCGTCATAGATCGCGCCAATCTGCGGCACTGTCTGTCGAAACGCCGTGTGAATGCCCTGACGCAACGTGATCGACGAAGCCGCGCAACCCTGGCAACCGCCGCCCATCGTGATCCACACCGTGTTTCCTTTCACGCGCTCGAGCGAAATCACGCCCGAATGCGCGGCAATGCCGGGATTGATTTCGAGGTCGACGCATTGCTGCAAACGATTCCGGATTTCATCTTCCGCCGGCAGACTCTGCTCGAACGCCTTCGACACGACTGGCTGGTCCGACGCCAAATACTCGCGCAACAGTTTGCCGACATCCGCGGCCAGTTCTTCCCACGGCCGACCCGGAACGACGCCAATCGTCACCGTCGTGTCATGAATCAGCACGGACCCGACGCCCTTGATGTGGAACAGGCGATCCGCCAACGGCGAAACTTCCTCCGCCCACTCCGGGCCCGGAAGCCACACGGAAAGACCAGCAAGCACGGGGCGGTCAACCAGGAACAGGGCACTCGATCGGTCCTTCTCGATCCGCGCCTTAATCTTGATTTCGTCGCTCCAACTCGACTGCTGGTCTTCATCGACCAGTATCGGCGCCTCGACCACCTTGCGAATCTTCGGCATCCCGCTGTCCATCGGTTCACGCGGAATCCCCAAGGCAGGCCGCTGAATGGACGGCGGCTCCTTAATCAAGGTCGCGGTCGCCCCGCCGTTCTCCGGCGCAATAATCGCCTTCGGTTTCGCGGCGTCACCACTAAAAACCTTCTTAAACCAACTGGGCACTGTCCCGAACTCCCAACTTGTCGGACATAGTCATTCACTAACTGTAGACAATCGAACCACGCGCAGAATTCCCAGTCATTTTACGCGATCCGACAGGGGTAGAAGCCATTCGTGAGCATTCGTGAAATTCGTGGCCACCTGCCCTGCGAAATACCAACCGGGATCAGCGGCCAAGTGGATTTCGACCGTCCAAGTATAATCATAGAAGTTCAACTCTAACCCTTGCCTCCCTGGATTCATTCGATGCCAACCTCGTTCGAAGAGTTAAGAGAGAAATCAAAGGGTCTATCCACGAATAAAAAGGCCGAGCTAGCGCGCATTCTGATCGAGCAACTCGATCAATCCGCCGATGCGAATGCCGAACACGCATGGCTTGAGGAAGCCCAACGGCGATATGCCGCCTACCTTGCCGGCGAGCTGGGGTCATTGCCCGGCGACGAGGTCATAAAGAGGGCGCGTCAGCGCCTGAAATGATTTATGCCGGGACGCAAGCGGGTTATATCCGCCCGGTCCCGGCACAATAGTTTTGAGGTCCCGCACGACGCTACGCCGCGCGAAGGCTACCCAATAGCTGCTTAAAGCGGTCCGTCAACGGCATACTCGCCGCCGTACTCTTCGCGTCAAATCCGGTCAACGCCGCTTTCTGTTCATCCGATAACCCCCGCGGCACTTCCACGACGATCTGCACGAGCTGATCGCCTTTCTTGCCGCTGCCCAACACGGGCAGTCCCATGCCGCGCAGGCGCAACTTCGCGCCGTTCTGCGTGCCTTGGGGCACCGTCACTTTCGCGACACCGTCCAGCGTCGGCACGGTCACGCGATCGCCCAACGCCGCTTGCGCAAACGTGATCGGCACTTCGCATACGAGGTCCGCGCCGTCGCGTTTGAAAAACGGGTCCGGTTCGATGTCGACCATCACGTACAAATCGCCGCGCGGCGCGCCGGGTTCGCCGGCTTCGCCTTCACCGGCCAAGCGCAAGCGACCACCCGACTCGATACCCGCCGGGATCGTCACGCTGATGTCGCGGCGCACAGGGGCATGACCCGTGCCTTCGCATTTCGTGCACGGATCGCTAATCAACGTACCAAGACCGCGGCAATGCGGGCACGCTCGGCTGCTCTGAAAACGTCCCTCGCTGCGGAAGAGCTGTCCCGCTCCGCCGCAATCCGGACACGTCTTCGGCTGCGAACCTTTCGCCGCGCCGCTGCCGTGACACTCCGCGCAAATCTCCGAACGCGCGAGGCTCAAAATCTTTTTCGCCCCATTGGCAACGTCGCGAAGTGTCACGCGGATCGCGGCCTTCAAGTCGCGACCCGGACGCGGTCCACCGCGCATCTCGGGATTCATGCCGAACATCGACGACAGGATATCGCCAAAGTTCTCGCCGAACCCGGACGCCTGGGAAAAATCGAACCCGGAGCCGCCGCCCTCGGAGAATTCGAAGCCGTGGCCTCCTTCACGCTCGCGGTCATATTCTTTCCGCTTCTCGGCGTTCTTGAGGACGTCGTAGGCCTCGTTGATCTCCTTCATCTTGTCCTCGGTCGCTTTCTTATTCGCCGCCGATTTCTCGTGGCCCGTCTTATCCGGGTGGTACTTGTGCGCGAGCTTGCGATAAGCCTTACGAATCTCATCGGTGCTCGCCTCTTGGGCCACACCCAGGACGTCGTAGAAGTCTTTCGTTTTAGTTTGCGTCATCGCTTAACTCGCTTTCTTATGCGTATTTTTCCTTGTCATTCTGAGGCCGCGCGCCGTTGGGGCCATACCAGTCCAACAAAGCGCGCGGCCGTGAGAATCTCGACTTCGGGCAGCGCGTTATGCCGCGCTCCCGGTCTTCTTCGTATCCTCGTCCACGACCGTAAAGTCCGCGTCGACGGTGTCGCCATCCGTGGCGCCTTGCTCGGCACTCGCCGGCGCGGTCTGAGCTGCGCTGTCCTGTGCCGCCTTATACATCGCCTCCGACAACTTGTGCGACTTCTCCGTCAGCGCTTTTTGCGCCGCGTCGATCGCCGCCGCGTCGTCGCCTTTCAATGCCTCGCGCGTCTTCTCGATTGCC
>JBGTJY010001045.1:0-8157 GCA_041744855.1 Candidatus Hydrogenedentales bacterium | reverse complement strand
AATCGGTAACTTTGCGAGGCGAGTGCTTCTTATGTTGATGCTAGAGCTTTTTTTTGCAAGAACACGCCGCGTGCAAGAAAACGCCGGCCGTGAACGTCTTTATGGGTACGACAGATGCGTGCTGGGAGACGCCGATGCTGGTTGTGTCCATTGATGGGCAATTGAGAATTGTGCCGAGCCTTATCGAAAAGGCCGCGCAAGCGCAATGCCGGGTGAAATTTGTAGCGAATAGCCCGGAGGATTCGACGGATCAGTCCGCTCCCCGAATTCGGATTACCGAAGAAGCGTTGCCGGCGCCATTCCTTGTCGATCTCGAGCACGGCATCCGCGTCACCGAACGGTCGTCCGAGGCCATCAGCCGCTATCTCGGGGTCGATGAAGGGACCTACCTGGCGCTCTGCGCGTTGCTGGGGCTGACGCAATGGCGCGCACTCAAGCGCAACGATGATCTCCAACCGGAGGATTTTCTCCACCGCACAGAATACCGGTGCCTCTTCGCCCACCACGAACCGGGCACCCACGCCCTCCTATTCGAGAACCCCGCCGTGTGCCCTGGTTGCGTCGATTTTTATCGCGCGCTGGGCGCCGATACCGAACTCCTGGCGCTGCTGGAAACCGTGCGTTACGTCCAAGGGGCTTCGTGAGCGCCTAGCGTCACGGGGAAAACCTGGGGCTAGCCGGGGTAGTCTATTCCTCTGGAACGTTACCCTAACCCCGAGCTAAGCCCATGCACGACCTAGACTACGCCGTCCCCGATAAGCGCGCCCGAAACTGGGCGATGGCGTGTCACTTAGGCGGACTGGTTTGGCTTACGTGCCTGCCGCTTTCCTGGATCGTCGTGCCCTGGGTTATCTGGCTGACGGCGCGGCATGACCACCCGTATATCGACGAGCAGGGCCGGGAGGCGGTGAATTTCCAGATCACGCTCACCATCTGTAACGCCCTGGTTGCTTTGGCGATCTGGTTTCTGTCGTTCGTATTCTTTGGCTGGTTGCTGACGCCGTTCGCGGCGATCCTATTTCTCGGAGAAATCGCCGGCGTGCTCTACGCGGCGTACCAAGTCAGCCGAGGCGAACCCTTCCGCTATCCGTTGACGATCCGGTTCCTGTAGTCGGCGCATTCGCGAGATTCAGTCGTCGATGTCCTTTGGCCGCCACACTTTTTTGAGTCGCGCCGGCGTTTGGCGATCGAGCTGCTTCCACGAATCGATGTCCAACTCGAGTTGCGCCACCGCGCCCGTCGACATCGTCGTGGCTTCGCCGGTGAGCAACTCGATAATCGTTTCGCACCCGGGATTGTGCGCGACCGTCATCACGCTGCCGACGCTCCGCTCGAGCGCGGATAGGACCGTGAAGTAGTCGGCCGGACCGGCCTGGTAAAGCTGCGGCGCGAGCTCGACTTCCGTTTCGAATCCGCCGGCGGCCACGAAGGCTTCCGCCGTGGACCGCGCCCGCACCGCGCTCGAGCTCAACACGAGATCGAGCTGGATGCCCGCCGCGTTGATCGCTTTGCCCATCCGCGGCGCATCGCGCTTGCCGCGGTGGTTGAGCGGCCGCTCGTGATCGTCCGTGCCCGGCACGTTCCAATCCGACTTCGCGTGCCGCATCACATACCAGGTCTTCATCAGGAATTACTCGCTCGTTGAAGATGCTTCAGGATACTCCACGGGCTTCGAGTGTGCGCAACTCCGCCTGCCATTGCGCGCGGGCCGCGTCGTCTCGGTCGGCTTCCGGCAGCAGGCTTCGGCGCGTGCAATTGATCAGCGCCTGCAGCGTTTGGTAGCGGCGAGTCTCTTCGATCGCCGGCGGAATGTGATCGTCGAGCACGAGCATGATCTCATCAAAGGCGAGCGCTGCGCCTTTCCGAATCTTTTTTGCCTTCAACTCGGATCGTAACGCCGCGAAGGTCGCTGCGGAATCTCCGTGGGTCGCCATCGAGAGTTTTTCGATCTGATCCGCGGTGGGCGGCTCGGCCAACACGGGCGCCAGAATCCATTCGAGAAACGCGCGGCGGTCATCGCCTTCCGGGTCAAGAATCGGAATGATCAAATCGCCGACGCGCCCGGGGCGCCGAATGTCCGGCGAGAGCAAATGAATGCGCGCGGTCATCAAAAGCCAGATGACGCGTCCGCGCAGTTTTGAGTCGGACATCATCGCCTGGATTTTTCCGGTCAGTCTGCGTTCTGTCTCGTGGGTATTCGCGTCGACTCCACCGAATTGCGTGTCGGCTTCATCGACAAAGATGAGCACTTTCGATAAGGCCTCGAGCACACGCCGCAAGCGTTCGAAGAGCACGTCGGTCTGGCCGAACCATTGGCTGCGGATGTTCTTCAGCACGAGCACGACCATATCGAGCTCGGAAGCGACGGCCTCGAAAATGAAGGTCTTGCCGCCGCCGATGGGACCGCACACCGCAGCGCCCGGCAACGCATCGTCGCCCGCGCTCGCGAAACGCGGCAACAACTCCGCGCGTATGAAATTCTTGAGCGCCGTAAAACCGACCACCTGTTCGAGCGTGTGCGACGGCTTCTTGAACTCGACCATGTCTTCGCCGATTTGGTTCTTGATGAAGTCTTCCACGCGCGCGATGACGTCGTCTTGCGTCAACGCAGCGCGATCGTGCGCGGCGCCTTTCAGAATTTGCATGAGCGCCATCACGGTCAGGCCGGCGGTCGCGATCGCGAGCTCATCCTCCGTGCCCCAGAGCTTTATCTGCGCGCCTTCCGCCTGGGCGCGCATGAACCATGAAATGAAATGTTTGCGCTCCGCGTCGTTGGGCGAAGCCACCGGTACTTCGAGCAACTGCGGCAATCGGGCGACGCGATCGTTGATGAGACTACGCGACTCAGTCAACAGCACGACGCCGTCTTTGCCCTCCATGAATCCCGGGTCGGAGAACCAGTCGTGGCAGATGCTGATGCGGTGGCGATCCATATCGGACAGGCTCGTGATCTCGCCCATCGGAAGGATCAGGTCGACGCCTTCGATCACGATTAACAGATTCGCGGGCAGGACGCGCTTGCCATTTACTTCGGACCGCGAACATAGGCACAACTGACGCAACATTTCGAGCGCGAGCGTCGGGCTGCCAATCGCGTTGCGCAAATTCGAGTCGAAATCCTGGCTGTAGCTTTGCGTCAGGTCGGCTACTTTCTTGGTCGACAACACACGTTGGATCGCCCGGTCGGTCGTGTCGACGCCCGTGCGCCATGTGAGCCAGGCCTCGCGCATTTTTTCGATGTCCGTCTCGCGCACGAAACGAATCGGGCCGTTGATTTCGTAAACGATCAGGATTCGGTCCGGCAAATCCCATTTTTTGCAGAGGAAATCGATCAGCGAGACATAGTGGCCCGGTTCGCCTTCGAGAAAGAACAGATCGTAGATGTTTCCGGAGAGAATGACCGTGCGCGATTGGCCGCTGTTGAGCGTGCGGCCGACACGCTTCAAGAAGGGATACTCTGGCGCGCTCATCGCGTGGGCGCTCCCGCGGATACCTGCTGCACCTCGTCCCAGAACGTGCGGTGTTTCGCCGGATCGTGATTCCCGAACGGATCGAACACGACGCGGCGAATCTCTTCCCGTTGCGCTGCGAACGTCGTGAAGTCGACCTGCGCTTCGGGATGTTCGACGGATGCCTTGCAGTCGTAGACGATCGTCGCGCCGGGACACCGCTCGTGCCCGGCGTCTTTCCAATTCCAATATTGCGACAAGCCGATGACGCGATCGCCGACGTAAATCGCCTCGTTGAGTTCGTGCGTCACGATCAAGATCGTGTAGGGCGGCTTCTCGCCGTGTTTCACTGCAGTCACGTTTTCCTGGTACAGCGTCAACAGCATGCGCTGGAGTTCTTCGCGCATGGCTTCGTCGAGCGCGCCGAAGGGTTCGTCCAGCAGCAGGATTTCTGGCTTCATGATGAGCGCCTGCGTAATCGCGACCCGTTGGCGCATGCCGCCGGACATTTCGCTCGGGTACAAGTTGATTGCCTCGCCTAGGCCAACCTGCCGCAAGAAATTGGCGGCGTTTTCCAGGTGCGTTTTTCGCATCGCGCGCCAGCGCGGATACTGCAGCAGCCGGAATGGAACCGAAGTACCGTCGAGCATGAGCCCGAACGCCACATTCTCGCGCGCGGTGAGGAACGGGAACAGCGAGTAATGTTGGTAGACGATGCCCCGATCGCGGCCCGGCGACGTCACTACGCGGCCCGTATCGCCGGGTCTGCCGGAATACACAATGATCTCGCCTTGCTTCGGCGGGTGCGTGCCGATGATCGTCCGAAAGAAAGTAGATTTTCCGCAGCCACTCGGGCCGACGAGCCCGACAATTTGCCCGCGGCCCACTTTGAGCTGGACATCGTGCAACACGCGATTGTCGCCGAACCAGTGGTGAACATTGCGGCTTTCGAGCGCGATATCGTCGGGAGAATTCATGCGGCGGCTACTGTTTCGCGTACCACGGACACGCCGCGCGCTGCATGCGATTCAACATGAAATCCATCAGGAAGCCGAACGCGGCGAGTATCGCCAGATACGGATAGACGACGCTCATGTTCAGCAGCTTGTATTGCTGGCGAATGCGGTAGCCGAATCCAGCGTCGCCCACCGCGATTTCGGCGGCAATCAAATACACCATCGCGGGGCCAATTTGCAGCCGGATTGAATCGATCAGTTTCGGAAACACGATCCTAAATAGGACATTCCAAATCACCTCGAAGTGCGATGCGCCGAGCGTATACGCCTTGTATCGCATTTCTTGCGGCACTTCCTTGACCGACAGGTAGACGGTCTGCGCGAGTGTCGGCAGAATTCCGAACGCGATCATCGCAACGTACATGTTCGTGTCGGTGCCCACCATTACGAAAAACACCGCGAGCATCGCCGTCGGCGGGAGTTTCGCCAACAACGCCATCGGCGGCAGGAAGAAGGATTCGATGGGCGCGAAGCATCCCATCAACATGCCCAACACCACCGCCCCCGCAGTGCCCGCGCTCATACCCAGTAACAGCCGCCACGCCGTCGCTTTCGCGTCGACCACGAGCCAACGCTCGCCGTCTCGCGGGCTTTCTTTCACGATCCGCTGGACGCCCTCTTGCAATTGTGCCCAAGACGGCATCGATTTGTCATCGGGATTCACCCGGTGCTGGCGCATCGACAAAAACGTGTACGCGCCGAGCAGAACAATCACGGAGGCGATGCCAAGCACGATTTGCCATTGGCGACTGATGGGCTGGCCGATCATGTGCCTCCGCTCTGTACAACAACGCCCGCCGACAACTGCCGGCAGGCGGATTTGTTCCGATTACTTCACGCCGCGGGACTTGCTATTTCTTCGCGTAGGCCTCGATGTACGTAGCGTCGAACCGCACATGGGCCGCGCCCGCGCCTGGTCCGTACGCGATCTTTGGCGACTCCGAAACGACTTCGTAGTTCACGCAGAACTCGAGCACTTTCTTCATCGTCGCTTTCAATTCGTCCCCTTGAAGCAGTGCGACCGCTTTCTCCGGAGTCTCGTAAAATCGCGTCTGCTGCACGACTTTGCGCATCGCTTGCAGGTCGAGATCGGAGAACTTCTCGCCGATCGCGATCAGCGTGTCGTCGCGCGTCGACTCATCCGCGAGTCGTTGATTCAGTTGATAAAACGCATCCGCGACAGCACTGGCGAAATTTGCGCCGCCCGGTTTCGTCAGGCTGCTCTGCGCGACGACGACCATGTCGACGATCTCATTCGGAATCGTCGACGAATCGAATAGCACGCGCGTGTCTTTGCGTTTGCTCAGCGTATCCAGCACGAACGGGTTCCAAACGACGATCGCGTCGAATCCGCGTTGTTTCTGCTGCATCGCCAACGACGCCGCGGCAGGGTCCATGTTCGTGAATTTATAGTCGCGCGGCTTCTCGCCGAGCAGCTCGAGGTTCCGTACCCAGCAATACTCGGAGACGCTCAGCTCCAGTCCGCGAATCTGCTTCCCGCGCAACTGCTTCACGTCGGTAATGCTGCTCGAGACGATGCACGCATCCGCGCCAAAACTCGTCGAAGTGGGCAGGACGGCCACGCCGGGGCGCGACATCGATGGGCTGAGTATGTCCATGTTCGTAATGCACACCGCGTCCACTTGTCCCGCGCCATAAAGCGTGATGCACGCGTCGTAGTCGGCTTCCTTCAGCTCGATATCGACGCCCCATTTTTTCTCCACAGGCCCGAGCTTCCCCGCATCGCCGTCGATGAGGCCGACTTCATCGCAAACCCCGAACGCGCTCCACGACGGGTATTCGCTCCACGCCAACGAGAAGGTAGGTTCATTCGCGGCCTGCGCCGATACAGCGAACGCGACGATCGCCAAAGTCACAATCTTTTTCATTGAAGGCACTCCTGTTACTGTCCGTTACTCGCGCCGCAACTATTCCGGCAACGAGCTTTCCGCTGCGCGCGTCTCCGTTTGCTTCGCCGCCGCGACGCCATCCACTTCTTCGGCAAGGCCGATCAAGCGATCGAATTCGTCCGTCGATTCAGTCGTGCGCGCATACTCGAGGAATTCCGCTTCCTGTCTACGCGTATCGGTCCCCGCGAGTTCGCGCGAGATACGCGCCTCCGCCTTAATCTCGCCGCGCAATTCCCGCATGCGTTGCAGCTCCGCCGCCGTGCCATCTTCCGCGATGCCCGCGATGGTATCCGCGATGTCGCGTTCTTCCTTCGCCGTGATGACGTCGGCAATCGTATCCGCGGCCTCGGCCTTCAACTTCTCGACTTCGCGCAGCAGCGTTTGCAGTTGGACCTTGTGCTCGGCGATACGCGTCTTGTAGTCGCCGAGATCGCCCTCGAGTTCTTCGATCCGCGCGCGCTTCTCTGCGCCCGTCGAGTTGAAATCGTTATACGCGGAGAGGCATTTCAAATATTCCTCGTTTTGGTGAATCTGCTCTTTGCTGAGACCCTTGGACTTCAGGTCCTCCGCGACTTTCTTCGCCTTCGCCAGCGCGCCCGCTTTCAAACTTTCGAGCTTCTGGACTTCCTCGCTCAGGATTTGGACCTTCTGGACCTTGTTCTCTTCCTGCGCGATCAGGCCCGCCACCGCATGCTTGTATTGATGAATACGCGCCTTTTTCTCGCGCGCGATTTCGTCGAAGGTCGCGCGGATCACGTGCGGATTCGTGTCCAGCGTCTTGCGCGCGGAATCGATCTGACCCGTGAGCAAATAGCCCACGGCTTTCAGCCATCGTGAAACTGCGCCTACTATGGCCATGACCTTCGCCCTCCTTGCCTACGCTTGACTACCCCCGCGGCAGTCTTTCTATTCGCGTGCCCTTCTATTCGCGGACCTTGCGCGCAACTTCGTGCTCGAATTCCTTGAGCCGCGCGTCCACCTGCCGCGCCATCTTCAAATTATCGTCCAGCTCCTTGCGGATGCGCGTCAATTCTGAAGTCGTGTCGTCCGCCGTCCCGAGATTCTGGAACGAGACGAGTAGGTTCCCCAGGTCGCGAATGCTCCGGTACACGTCCTTCACGATCTCCTCACGCTGCTCCAGGATCGGCTTGCGCGCGGAAATCGTCCTCATGCGTTCGGCAGTGTGCCAGAGTTTCAGAGAGTGTTCAAGGGACTGAATACATTGGCTCAACAACGCGGTCGCCACGAGCTTGATCTCGATTACCATCGGATTCGACTCGTCGAGAAATTCATCGGTGTCCGGCACGCCGTCGTCGATCAGATCGAGCGCCTTGGCGAGTTCGCGCAGGTCCGCGAGCGCCGTTTCGGTGCGTTCGTCGCGATCGTCACCGAGACGCCGCGCGAGATCGTCGAGGCCGCTTTCGCGCTGGCGATGCGCCTCCGCCTGCAATTCGTTGATGGCCTTGTGCGCGCGCTTTTCGCCCGTGGTGATGAGCTGCGTCAGAAACATTCCGCCGGCGCCGAGCACGCCGAGCACGAGGCCCAGCACACCGAGGTCTGGCCGCATATCCAACGCCCAAGTCCCGAAGAACGCCGACACGCCAGCGACGAACGGGAGCATGGTCGCTGGGCTCCCCAGAATCCCCAGGAGCACTTTGCGCTTCAGGTCCTTCGACTCAGGTACGTGCTTGGACGCCACGGCCGGGTCAGTAGGGCGACTGGCCGACGACGAAGGACACGGATTGCGCGGAACCATTCGCGGTGGACGGCGCGTCGGCCGTG
>JBGTJY010001044.1:0-1550 GCA_041744855.1 Candidatus Hydrogenedentales bacterium | reverse complement strand
TTCACGCATCACGCATCACGCATCACGTTGTCGCCCGCGTGTTGCGTCAAGCGATGGGTGACGCGTTATGAATCTCACCAACCCCCATTTCGAAGAACCGCTCTGGCTCTGGCTGGCCGTGCTTGGGCCGGTGCTGCTGGTGTTGCTTCTTCGTTACTCGACGACGGCGCGACGGCGGCAACTGGCTCAAATCGCTTCCGCACATAGCCTCGAAACATTGACCCGCTCGCACAGTCCGGCACGGCGGAACGTGAAACATTTTCTGGTGCTCGCGTGCGTGGCGTTGTTCGGTCTGGCGCTGGCGCGTCCGCAATGGGGTGAATTGGAAACGCGCGACCGCTGGCTGGGCGACGATGTCATCTTTGTGCTCGATTGCTCGCGCAGCATGACGGCGACGGACGTGCAGCCGAACCGCTTGCAACGCGCGAAGTTTGCCATTCTCGATTTTGTGCGCCGCCACGGCACGGGACGCGTGGGCTTGGTCGCGTTCGCGGGCTCGGCGTTTTTGCAATGCCCGCTGACGTTTGATTATGATGCATTCGAGGAGGCGTTACGGGAACTCGACGAACGGACTATGCCGGTCGTCGGCTCGAACATCGGACGGGGATTACGGGAGGCATTTCACGCGATGGAAAAGAAGAGCTCGCGCAAGCGTATCGTGCTGCTCACGGATGGCGAGGAGGTTGGGCCGGGCGAACAGGAAATGAGCGGCGTGAAGGATGCGGAAGCGCTGGCCGAGGAAGGCGTGACGGTCTATACCATCGGTGTCGGCACGGCGGCGGGTGCGGAGTTGCGCATGATGACGCCGACGGGGCAGTTTGATTTCGTGCGCGATGCGCAAGGGCAGGTGGTGCGCAGCCGGCTGGACGAAGCGACACTGGCGGCCATCGCCAAGGCGACGGGCGGGAGTTACCATCCGCTGGGCCGGATTGGCGAAGGGCTGGCCAAGGTCCGACAGGCGATTGAAACGACAAACACGGCAGGATTTGCTCGCACTCGCGCGCAAGGTGTGGAACGGTTTCACGTCCCGCTCGCCATCGCGCTGTTTTTGCTGGTGGCGGAATCTTTGATTGGGACCCGACGCGAAAAGACGACCATGAGTTTAAAGAATCGCACAATCCAGAGTGCCGTTGCGGCAGCCGCGATGGCGGTGTCATTTCTGACGCCGGTCGGCGCGACCGCAGCCACGAACGAAACTACCAATGCGACCTCCTTAGTGAAACCGCCGCCAGCACCAGTCACAGCGCGCGGGTTTTACAATGCCGGTGCGCAGCAACTCGCGGCGGGCAAATTGACCGAGGCGGAGGCGATGTTTCAGCCCCAGGCCTACTATCGCGTAGGGGGCAACACGAAAGTGTATGGCTCGGTGCTCATGCGCATGCGGACCGAAGACTTTGGGGAGCAAAAATGGCCCGAGGGGAAAAGCCCGGCCTGGCCTGTAGACTACGCTGAGTACGAGAAGTATTACACGCTCGCAGAAGATTGGTACTGTATCCATGGGAATCTAGGCGAAGATCCCACCGAGCCGCTGCACACGGGCCCATATCCAT
>JBGTJY010001043.1:0-1718 GCA_041744855.1 Candidatus Hydrogenedentales bacterium | reverse complement strand
GCGAGTGCGGCGTAGGCCTGGGTTCGATTGCGCTTGGCTCGCTTCTCGGCTCAACCGCCCACGCTGCCGTGAATCCGCTCGCGCCGCGCACGGGTCATCATCCTGCCCGCGCGAAGGCCGTCATTTTCCTGTTCATGGCGGGCGGCCCGAGCCAGCTTGAGCTTTTTGACTACAAGCCGAAATTGCAGCAGCACACGGATCAGCCCGTGCCGGCGTCGTTCCTCGAGGGCAAACGCTTCGCGTTCATGGACTCGTCGTTTAAGACGGATGGCCTGAAACTCCTCGGCACGCGACGGAAGTTCAAACAGCACGGTCAATGCGGGGCTTGGGTCTCCGAATGTTTCCCGCACATGTCGCGCATTGTGGACGACGTGACGTTCATCAAGACGGTCGCGACCGACGTGCCCAATCACGCGCCCGCGAAAATTTTCCTCAACACGGGCTCGCCGAATTTCGGGCGGCCGAGCATGGGCGCTTGGGTTACTTACGGCATCGGCAGCGAATCGAGCGACTTGCCGGGATTCGTCGTATTGCAGTCTGGACCGCGCGGACCTCGCGGCGGCGCGCCGAATTGGGCCAGCGGATTTCTGCCGACCGCGCACCAGGGCGTGCCGTTCCGCGCCGCGGGCGATCCGATTCTGAATTTGAGCAATCCAGAGGGTGTGACGGCGGAATGCCAGCGCGACGTGATCGACGCGGCGAACGCGCTGAATCGCGGCCGGCTCGAGGTCACGGGCGACTCGGAGATCTCCACGCGCATCGCGGCTTACGAAATGGCCTATCGCATGCAGTCGAGCGCGCCGGAACTGATGGACCTCAGCGGCGAATCGAAAGCGACGCTGGACCTGTACGGTGTCGATCCGGAAAAGCCTTCCTACGCGTACAACGGCCTGCTCGCGCGGCGGCTCGTCGAGCGGGGCGTCCGGTTTGTGCAGCTCTATCACACGAACTGGGACCACCATGGCGGCAACACGGAGAACCTCACGAATTCGCTCGATGAAGTCTGCCACGATGTCGACCAGGCATCCGCCGCGCTCGTGAAAGACCTCAAATCGCGGGGACTGTGGGACGACGTGCTCGTGGTGTGGGGAGGCGAATTCGGCCGCACGCCGATGGGCGAAGTGCGCGATACGGTCGGCCGCAACCATCACATCGATTGCGCAACGATGTGGATGGCCGGCGGCGGCGTGAAACAGGGCTACACGCACGGCGAAACGGACGAGCTAGGTTTCGCGCCGGTTGATAAGGCGTGTCATGTACACGATATTCAAGCGACTATTCTGCATCAGCTAGGTCTGGACCACGAGCGGCTTACGTTCCGGTTCCAAGGTCGCGACTTCCGACTGACGGACGTGCACGGGCGCGTGTTGCGCGATATCGTCGCGTAGACCTACCCGCCGGAGCCGGCCGCTTTAAGCCGCGGCCACAACACCGCAGCCGTGCCGGAAGACTTCCTCGGCGTCGACCGCACTACCCTCTGACCGGCCATGGAACGGCCAAACGTCGCATCACGATGCCACAAATTGTCCAAATCTGCGTAGGCCAAAGGTGCGCAACGCGTCTTGTTGCACACCTTTGGCAAACGATTCTCAAACGCACCTCAAAACGCACCAGTGCCTAGTTGCAAAGATCGCTGCCTTGAAGTAGGACGCCATTGTCCACTCCGCACATGTCGTCAACCCGACCGTTGGCGCAGGCCCATCTGCTGTTTAGCGCGT
>JBGTJY010001042.1:0-3093 GCA_041744855.1 Candidatus Hydrogenedentales bacterium | reverse complement strand
TCGCGAAAGCGGCGACCGATCCGGATCATTGGCTCGCGGCGGGGCTGGCCGATCAACTGAATGTCCTCGTCCGCGGGCAGGCGATTTTCACGCCCATTGCGCTCGACAAGGGCGTCAACGTTGCGCGCTTTGCCGGTCCGGACGAGCTGGTGGTTAGCGGCTATCTTTGGGAGGAGAACCGCAAACAGCTCGCGTTCAAGCCGTTCATCGTGATTCAGGAACATGGCCGTGGAATGGCGATCGGGTTCACGCAGGATCCGACCACGCGCGCGTATCTGGACGGACTCAACGTCGCGTTGTTGAACGCCGTATTCCGCGCGCCTGCCCACGCAAATCCAGCCACGCGCGATTGACCGGGTTTCCTGGTACCGCCGGTTTCTAACCGGCGAGTTTGTCGGAATGCGCCGGACCAGCCCCACGCCGGTTAAAAACCGGCGTTACAAATAGCCTACCGCTTCCAACATGTCGCGCATGCCGGGGTCGCCGGAACCCTGGTACCGCCGGTTTCTAACCGGCGAGTTTGTCCGAATGCGCCGGACCAGCCCCACGCCGGTTGAAAACCGGCGGTACCCGGCGTGCCAGTCGAAAGTTTACAAATAGCCTACCGCTTCCAACATGTCGCGCATGCCGGGGTCGCCTGAGCCTTCCTCGTCGGGGTCGCCTGTCAGGCCGTGTTGCTCGCGGAGCGTCAGCGAACGCGTGCGCATTTCGGCGATGATCGCGCGCGCGCGCTCCAGTAACTCGGGGGATTGCGCCGCGATCGAATTTCGCTCGGCGGGATCGGCGCGCAGATCGAACAATTCCTCGCGCCCGTCGAAGAGGTGACGGACGTATTTCTTGTCGTCGAAAATCAAACATTCTTGATCGTGATAATAGAGCAGACCCGTTGCGAACAACGGATCGGCCGGGACATCGGTTTCCGCGTTCTCAATGTAGGTGCGTAGGCTCTTCGCGTTCATGATCGCCGGATTGAATTCGATCCCCGCGTAGTCTAGAACCGTTGGCGTGATGCTCATCGTGGAAACGCGTGCGTCGCGGCGCCCTTTTTCGGCGTTTTCCGGCAACTTGATCAGGAACGGAACGTGCAACAATTCTTGATAGACGGAATGTCCATGCTCGCAAGAACCGTGGTCCCAGAATTCTTCGCCGTGATCGCTGGTCATGACGATCAACGAATCGTCGTAGATGCCCAGGCTTTTTAGCTCCGCAATGAATCGGCCAACTTGTTCATCGACGTACCGCACTTCCGATTCGTAGAGCGTCTTAATCCAGTCACGTTCGGCCTGATCGAAAATCATCGCGCCCGATCGCGACAACTGAAGCTCGTTGGTCCTGCAGTCCATGCCGATGCGCGGGGCGGGCGTCGCATTCGGGGGCAAAAACTTTGCGGGCGGAGCGAAGGTCGCATGCGGATCGTAGATATGGAACCAGAGGAAAAACGGGTCATCCGCGTGGGCGCGAAGCTCGTCGATGGCGATATCCGTTAGCCTCGTCGTCGATGTCTCCTCGGTGGTGAATACCTTCGGGAATAGCCGGCCCAAGATGCGTCCGCCGACGGAATCCGAAAACACAGGCGAGGGCGCCCAGCGGTACCGGTCGAAGCCTTGACCAAACCCGGTGTGTGCGCCGAGCACGCCATTCTGTCCGACGCCCAGCGTGACGTAACCCGCGTCTTTCAGGTACTCCGGCAAAAGTTTCAGTGCGCCGGGCAGGAGGGTCGTGCGCTTGTGCGCGCCGTGGACCAATGGGGACAAGCCCGTCAGCACCGAGGCCATGCCGGGCCGCGTCCACGGTGCCGCCGACACGGCATCGGAGAACCAGACGCCGTCCGACGCGAGCGAGTCGAGGTTGGGCGTGTCGTAGCGGCGCATGCCGTAGAGCGACAAGGCATCGGCGCGGAGCGTATCGACGATCAGCAGAATGACGTGTTTCGGCGCCGCGGTGGTGGAGCCGCCGTTCGCTCCGATACCGAGTTGTCTCCACATGAACAATGGGACGGGCACGAGCGCGATGGCAACGAACGATAGAATGACGAAAGGTCTCCCCCATCCGCGCGCGGCGACGAACCAGCCGATCGCGACGCAGACGACGAGGGCCAAATCGAACGCCACGATCCCCACTGGCGACGACAGAAAACCCATCCCGAGCGATCGCCGAATCCAGAGGAATGCCGCGCAAGCGACCAACACGATCGGCGCCGCCAGGTGAAGTCCCAATAGGAATCGGCGAAGGCGGGGCTTCTCTTCCAGGACCCTGCACACCCAGATCGCTCCAGCGCCGGCGACGATTCCCGCGAGGGGACCCAGCCAGAACAGGCGCGACAAATCCGTGGCGAGGGCGATTGACAACGGCTCCCGAAGCGGCATGAGGCCTTGCAGCGCCCAGATTGCGAACCAAACGAAGAGCCCGTAGGCAAGACCGATATGACCGTACGTGCCGGCGCGTCGGCGCAGCACGAGCCATCCAATCACGTAGACGAGGAGCGCACAGAGGGCCGTCGCGGTCAGTCCGACGCCCATGTACACTGGAAGCACGTAGGCGCGGCCGCGTTCCGCGAAATGTATCGCGGCGTCCGCACCTGCAATCGACAATGCGAAGACCAGCGCGGTCGTGAATACTCCGGCTTCCCCGCGCGCTTGTTCAGATGTCATGTCCCCAATTCCCCCAATCCGCAAGACTTACGGAGAATAGCCACCGCCACTCGATGCGATCAATAATTGCCCGCAGGCTGGAAGCCTGCACTACAAACGTTCGTAGAAGTCATTTGTAGTGCAGCCATCCTGGCTGCTCGATGCGATCAATAATCGCCCGCAGGCTGGAAGCCTGCACTACAAGAGTTGGTAGAAGTCATTGTTGTGCGGCCATCCTGGCTGCTTGATGCGATCAATAATTGCCCGCAGGCTGGAAGCCTGCACTACAAAAAGTTCGTAGAAGTCATTTGTAGTGCAGCCATCCTGGCTGCTTTAGCGTGCGAAACTGGCCCGCTACCATCGGAATGAGATAAGGATCACCGTGACCCAAACCGACATGCGCGACAAAATTTGTATCGTCACCGGGGCGAATTCCGGCATTGGGAAAGCCACGGCTCACGGC
>JBGTJY010001041.1:0-3085 GCA_041744855.1 Candidatus Hydrogenedentales bacterium | reverse complement strand
GTTTTCCGTCTCGGGTTAGCGTGCCACGCACAGTCGCCCACGGTTGCAACACGAGTTCGCGCGTGCGTTCGAGATCCGCGGCGGATGCCTCTGCGTAACCGGTTGCGGTCACGGCCAAGACCTTGAATTCGCCATCTTGAGGAGCAATCGCGAATTGTCCATCGGCGTCCGAGGTGACGGAATATCCCTTGAACATTTCGTCCATGACGCCGTTGTTGATATTGACCTGATCCATCGCATTGCACACCGTTATCGCCGCATTCGTAACCGGAACGCCTTCGAGATCGACGATTCTCCCCGCGATGTCTTCCGCCTTCTCCAATCGGATCGAAAACGTCTTCTCATTTCCGGAGAGGTCGAACGCTTCCGTCGTAGTGGGCCGGTAACCCGGCGCTTCAATCCGCACGCCATGATCGCAATCGAGCCGGCGTAACTCGTACCGGAATGAGCCCGGCTCGACGGGCTTATCTTCATATCGGCTGATATGGACACCGCCGTTCGTCCAATGCAGTACGGGGAATATTTTGTAGTCGCTGAGGGGCTCGCCCGATTCCGCGTCGACGACTGTTCCGCTGACAATAAACGGCTTTCGCAGGACCACGGTATGAACTTCGTCATCGGCGATGATGTTCAGCGGTTCGGACGGGAAAAGCCCTTCTGTCTCCACGGAATAGGCAACGGAATCCGTGGGCGCCGAATTCCACACCAACATGCCTTCGGCATCCGTCTTTGGACTGCGCAACGGCAGCATCCGCAGCGATTCACCACCGCGCCAAGCACCGATTCGAACGCTCGCTTCCGGGACAGGGGTGCCGTCAACGTCGACGACTTTGAGTTTCAGCACGCGGCCGGGCTCAAGCACGATCTCAACGGGCGCCAGATTCTCTCGTAACGTCTTCACGACCATTGTCGGCGCGTAGCCCTCGGCCTGCACGGTCATTACAGCGCGCGTCTCGTCCAGATTCTTGAGCGTGAACTTTCCCTCTTCATCGGTATGGGCCGAGCGACCGCCGCTGGTCTGCCAAAGCCCGTCGAAGACCGTGGCGCGGTGAATGGGCTTGCCCTCCGCGTCGAGCACGCGCCCCGAAATGGACATTCCCATTTGCAGCGTAATGACGGACGTGCCCGCATAGAGTTCGTCCGGCGTGGGTTTCAGGTCCCAAACTTGGTCCGTCGCGAAGTCGGCATGGTCGACCCGCATCCAAAATTCCGTCAGTTCGGAAGGTGCAGCATTGAACGACCAATTGCCATTGTCATCAGTGCGTGCGATTGGGCGGTTCGTGTCGATATAGAAGTGAGTCGAATCGTCGGAGTTGCCAGAGATAAGCAGATTAACGCGCGCGTTCGATACGGGTTGACCGTCGGAATCGACGACGCGGCCACCGATTGACCGGCCACGCACAAGCGAGAAAGTGTGTTCGTCCGGCAGAGTGTCGCGTTTCCGTTCACTGAATTCCCACCTCGAGCGCATGCCGAGGTAGCCGTCCGCTTTGGCAACCGTGACGGTGAAGTACTCGGGTTGCGGTTCCGGCGCTTGAACGATGACCTTGCCGGCGGCGTCGGTTGTTATTCGTTCGCGCTTACTATCGTATCGGACTAGCAGTTCTGCGCCGGCAATGGGCGCGGCTGTCTCCGCATCGACGACGCGAATCGAGATAGGCCGCGTCGTTAGGTCACTCGACTCGCTGGCTTCCTGGGCCGCCCCCAGGGGCACGCAACACAACAAACAAGACGCAATTGCAATCCGCAAACCGCTTCGTTTCAACATGGCCTGTCCTCCTCGTTTCGCCCAAACTCGGCCCCGGCCAACGGCATGTGTTGATGCATTAGCGCGTCACCCGCCCCGAGCCCCGCTCGGCCTGCGCGCGTTCTTCTACTCGCCTATTGTACGCCTTTTGCGCGTCAACGCCGATTCTGCGAGAGTCCCTCGCCACGGTTAAAATGGCGCAACGAGGCGTCCGCGATCACGCCCCGGGCGGCTCGCGCTTGAACCCATCGAACGCAGTCCAGTACTGTACGCCTGTCTCTGGACAGAGGCGGGGCCACGAGAAGGAGAAGTCATGCGGCACATTTATGCATTCACACGGCAGCAACCGGTTCGCGCGCAGGATGGCGCCGGGCCCAATCCGCTGCTGAAGTCGCTCATCAGCTTTGTGCTGTTTGGCATCAATCCGATTTTCCTGTTGCTGTTCAACGCGAAGGTGGGCGGCAACGACGACGACAATGGAAACGGGAACGGATCGAACTGACGGGAAATCTGCTAGTCGCCAGAAGGAACGTACAGCGCCCGGCCTAAGCGCCGGGCGTTTTCGTTGGTGTGCCAGGCATGGCGCGAATCCCAAGGCCGGGGTCATCGGGTAAACGAGCAATCGATCGTGACGCCTCATACGCCGACGACTGTAAGATCTACGTCAGTCACTTCTCGCAAGCTCAAGCTCAAGTTGAAGCGGGATAAATGTGCGGTAGCTTAGGTCCAAGAACGCAAGTCCTCGGATATCGGCTACGCGACGGAATGACAATACGTTAAACAATGAACGAGACCGCCGATGCCGAGGAGGTATGCCCGGTGGTGTGAGGGGGATGATTCAACTCTTCCTCCTCGATGGGGAGGACTTAATCGCTCGGCGCGATTTGAACATTCGCGAATCGTGATTCGCCGGTGTGACGTGTCACGCCAAGTACGGCGCGCAGTTCGGCATAGAAGTAATTCGTCTCGATGGTCAATTCGCGCGTTGTCCACTCGCTGGTGCGTTCCTGGTCGAAAAGCCAGCCTTCGGCGATGACGCGTTCATTCGCATCGAGGGCCTGCCATCCGGCGACGCCTGGTGTATTCGGCGCGAGCATTTCGCCGGTGAGCGTGTAGCGCGTGTCAGGTTGCGCGGGAATTGGGATGCTGTAGAAGAGCGCCATTTTGTTGATGTCGTCGTTGCGGACGATCAGGGCGTTCTCGCTGCCGCGCACTTCTATCGTGGCCGCGACTTCGTGACGGAGGACGTACCATTCGCGGGCGACATCGATCCAGCCGGGAGTGATTCCCGAACCTTGCGGCATTGCGTTGATGCCGCTCCACATCCCCCCGGGCTCT
>JBGTJY010001040.1:0-1698 GCA_041744855.1 Candidatus Hydrogenedentales bacterium | reverse complement strand
CGACGAGGACTACGAGAAGGCCGCCAAGCTCCGCGACGCGCTAAAGCGTCAGGACAAGGTTTAGCGATCTTATTGCCGGTTGTTGCTGCGCGGATCGGAATTGTCGCGAGACATTCTGGTCGGCTAAGCCGCGAGCGGCGTGGAATGAACTCATGAACGACGCATCTAACCCGACGACCCTGGCGCCGCGCGGACGATCTTTGGCGGGGCGCTATCTGCTGCTGGGCGCCGCCCTGGTCCTTGTCGTGGGCGCAATCGCCTGGGTCACGCAATGGATGCCGAATTGGCGCTCGACGAACGTGACGCCGCCGCCCCCTCCTAAAAACGACAAGGCCGCCGGCATGCGCTTCCTTTTTACGCAAGCCATGTGGGACAAGGACCCCGAGTATCTTCGCGAGTACGAGAAGGACGTTCACGGACACTACGATTTTCCTTTCGGCAATTTCAGCGATCAGCCGCAGGAGCTGGGGTTGTTGCGCTCCAATTGCGATTGCGCCTCGGTCGATGTGACCTTGCAGCCCGAAGAGGAGGTGCGCCGCTATGTGGAAGCGCTCGCGAAAGATCCGATCGGCGCCAAGGCCCCCGATTGGACCTGGCAGACGCTGGCGCGCGACGAATACAAAGGCATCGTGGTTCCTCCGCAATCGAAAGGGCTGGTGCGCATCAACTGGAAGGGGCGGAAGGAGGCGGGCCAGCGCCTGAACCTCTCCAGCAAGATGTGGTATCAGCCAAAAGGCGTGATGCGGGCACGCGAGTTCGCCGATCTGGAAGTGCCGATCGTGATGGCCCATCCCGCGCAGTTTTACCCCGCGCGGGCCAACGTCGGCGTGCTCGGCCCGGCGGACACGGCGACCGCCGAGTTCTTCGTCTGGTCCGCGACACGCGACGCGCTCGATATGAGCATCCCAGCCAAGGCCGCCGACCCGCTAATCAGCGTGGACACCCGGCCGCTCAAGGGCAAGGAGATCGAAGACTTGCAGGCGGACCTGAAAAAGAGCGTGCAAATCAATACCCGGATTCGTGTCGCCTATCTGGTCAAGGTGACCGTGCGTGAGCAAATTGCCGGCAAGCAATTGCCGCAGGGGCCGCTCTATGTCGCCGTGCCGCTGCAACCCGATGGCGAGCCGTTTTCGTCGGGCAGCCCGCTCATCATCGGCATGGTGCGGGGCGAGGTGCAGGTCGGCGCCGTCGACGATCACGGCAAGATCGATCTGAAGACCTTTTACAGCCGCGAAGTTCATCGGCGAACGATTTCGCTGCGGGCCCCGGAAGCCAGCAAGTTCACCGTGGACAGCGTCGAGCCTGGGATCGTGGAAGCGAAGCTGACGAAGAAGGAAACGACCGCGGCCAAGACGCGCTGGGAGCTGGAAGTGATCGTGCCGGCCAATTCCGTGACCGGCGCCCTGCCCGACGATAGCGCCGTCATCCTCCGCACCCAGACTACGCCGCCTCGCTATATTCGCATTCCTCTCACGGGCAACGCCGTCCAAGGTTGACATATCGCCCCAAAATGTGCATAGAGGACACGCCCGCAGTCGAGCGCAGCGAGCCCGCGGGATAAGGATAGGAGTGGTGGCGATCGTTAGGAGATGTACCCGTTATGGACAGCGCCCAATCTTCCAATAGCCGGCTCTTCAAGTTTGTCGGCATTCTCCTGGTCGCCCTTGGCGTCATGGTCGGCAGCTACTTCGTGCTGCG
>JBGTJY010001039.1:0-3474 GCA_041744855.1 Candidatus Hydrogenedentales bacterium | reverse complement strand
CCGGGAACGCACCTATGACAGTGCTTTCATCCACTTGATCGCGGGACTCAAAGGCGAGTTCGCGAAAGACTTTTTCTGGGAGATCGGCTACGTCTTCGACCGGAACGAGCTGGTCCGGACGGACACTGGCGATCAGCGCTTGTCGTTGCTCGCGCCCGCGGGCGCGAATGGCAGCTTCAATCCCGTCGTCGGAATCCACGCACCGCGGCTAGGGACGCTGCATGGTTTCACCTACGATAACGCCGCCGCCCTGCGTGCGGCCGGCTATGAAGCCGTCTCGAAAACCGAGACGCAGGATCAGCTTCTCGACGGGAGAATCGGCGGCCGCATCCTCACGGCTCTGCCCCAGGGTGGGATGAGCTTCGTGGTCGGCTTTGATTTGCGCCGCCAGGATCTCTCGCAAAACGGGGATCCCATTCTCGTCGCGGCCGATGCGCTCGGCTTCGACGCCGACACCAAATTTGCCGCCGAGCAGGAGGTCGCCGCCGCTTATGTCGAACTCAACCTTCCGTTCGTCACCTCAGAGATGCACGTCCCGCTCGTCCACAATTTCGATTTCACGTTCGCCTACCGCTTCGAACATTTCGAAATCAACGGGATCGATCCAGCGGATGGAATCACCCACTCAAAGCAAATCCTGGAAACCGACGTGCCCAAGTTCGCCGTGCGCTGGGCGCCGGTAAAAGATCTGACGCTGCGCGCCTCCTACAGCCGGTCCTTCCGCACCCCCACGCTCTTCGAGTTTTTCGAACCCCGCACCGCGAACATGAGCATGTTTCCCATCATCTTCGATCCGGCCGCACCGGGCGGCCCCGCGTTTGTGCAGCCGCCCGGCGGCACGCAGATCGGCGGCTCGGTCGATCTGCAACCGGAGCGAACCGACAGCTACAGTGCCGGCTTCGTTTTCACTCCGCGGCACATCCCGCACCTCACCATTACCGCGGACTACTATCAGTTAAATTCCGAAGGCGTGATCGTGACCGCGTTCGCGCAAGCCGCGGTCGCGCGCACTGCCGCCGACGGCTTCACCTTTGCCGACCGCATCATCCGCGACGCCAGCGGCGCGCTGCAATCGGTCCTCGACTTCGCGTTTAATTCCTCGCGCCGAGCGGTCGAAGGCATCGACGTCACGGCGATCTATCAGATTCCGACGGACAACTTCGGAAAGTTTACCGTGGCGGCCGCGTGGAATCACCTCCTGCGTTTCAACGCGCAGATCGTCGCCGAAACTGGCTTCACCAACTACCTCGGTCGCTTTCAAAGCGCCAACTCCCCGCTTTCGCCCGGCAGCCTCCCTTACAACAAAGCCTACGTGCAGGTGCAATGGGACTACCGCGGCATTCAACTCATCAACACTTTCAACTACGTTGGAGACTACAAGGATTTCGGGGGCTTCCTGAACAACAGCTTTCTCGTGCTCAACGAGTTCGGCCGCGCGCCGGACCCGGTCAACGTGGAGTTCACGCGCAATCGCAATGTGAAAGCGTTTCTCACCTTCGATACCCAGCTTTCTTACACGTTTAGCGCGCCGCGAGCGGATGCGGGCGAAGTCCGGGCAAAGGCCGTCGTTGCCAGGCCGAGTGGGCGCGGGTGGCGCCAATGGCTTGACCAGACGACGGTGCGAATGGGTATGAACAACGTCCTCGACGAGCCTCCGCCGTTCAACGCCGGGGCTATCACGGGCGACAATTACGACACTTCGCTCGGTTCGATTCGCGGCCGCTACTACTACCTCGGCTTGAACAAGAGATTCTAACGCGACGCGAAAGTTTTTGGTGAACGCAGGCTTTTGGCGTGCTGGCGAACGCGTCTTGTGTCGCGAACTTGTCTCCAGCCGATCGCATCTACCGCAGGGCGCGTTTCTCGCAAAGTTCGTCGCCGCAGAATGCGGCGACCAGCACGCTGCAAGCGTGCGCTCCCCAGAGAGCTTGCGACGCACTCCGTGGCCTATGGATGCTTCAGCAAACCTGTGTAGGTGATGCGGACGAATTGCTCTGGCTTCATGAAACCTTTCCCAAGCTTCTCGTCGAATTCCCTGGCGGGCGCCGCAGCGACGACTTCCTCCACGCTCTTACCCTCATCTTTCAGCTTCGTGAAGCGCTCGAGCATCGTCTCGAGAAACGCGAGATAGCCGCGCAGATCTTCGGGCGTCGCGAGCGGGCCATGACCGGGAATGATGCGGGATCTCGGCGTCATCATTTTGGCGAGCGTCGAGATCGCGCCGACCATTCCACCCAGCCAGCCGCCGCTCGAGTAATCGATGAACGGATAGTTGCCGTTAAAGAAGAGGTCGCCGGCGTGGATCACATCGGCTTTCTCGAAACGGACGATAACGTCGCCATCGGTGTGCGCGGGTGGCACCGGGACGAGTCCGATGGTTTCGCCGTTCAGGTGCAAGGTCGTTTCGCTTATGAATGTGGTGCGCGGCCAAGCAGCGGTCGGCGCCGCGGGCATTTTCCTGTCGAACGGCTCGTTATACTGATCGGTCGAGACACGCTTCCGGCAGTTTGCGTGCGCCGTGATGTGTGCGCCGGCCTTCGCGAGGACTTCGTTTCCGCCCACGTGATCGTAGTGCCAGTGCGTGTTGATCAACTGCGTGATCTTCCCGCTTTTGGCAATTTCCGTCGCAGTCGTCTCGACGAGGTTCGGCAGGCCGCTGTCGATCGCGAGAACCCCGTCGTCACCGCCGAGCACCGCGATGTTTCCGCCCAGACCGCTGATCCAACTGAACTTCCCGCCAAGGGAGGTGGAGACCATCGGAGGCATACTGGATGCCGCGCTTGGACTGGGACTCGCCGCCCACGCCGCAGGGCTCAGGAGGCCGAATGCGCCCGGTAATGCGGTCGCCCCAAGAGCCAGCGCAACGGTGCGCAACGCCTCGCGTCGAGTGAAGCCGGAAGCCTCAGGAGAAGGTATTTGAGACATAGCGCGAGACTCGCTCAGTGCACTCGCGGAACTCAAGCTCATAAACGTGGAACAGCTATCTGAGCTTGGCTTTTCACGCCCGGTTTGCTATGCGGGCATCCGTGATTTGAGAAGGCTTCCTGATGCTGGCACAGCAAACTACCACGACGGTCTGTCCTGAGTGTGGCACACGACTGGACGGAGGATTTTCGCCCGGCCTTGGGCGCTGCATGATTTGCCTGCTCCGCGTTGGATTGGAGGACGCGGAGGAATCTGACGACGCGCGCACAGTGGTCGCGAATCGATTCGGGACCTACCAAATCGAACGCCGCGAGGATGGGTCTCCGTGGGAACTTGGCCGTGGCGCGATGGGCGTGACCTATCGCGCGCTCGATACCTCGCTCCAACGCCCAGTCGCACTCAAGATCATCGACCCGGAATGGATCAAGCGCGGGGCGGAGGCGCGGGAGCGCTTTATGCGCGAGGCGCGCGCCGCGGCGGCGTTGCGGCATCCCAATGTGGCGACGGTTTACCAGTTCGGCGTGCATGAGGAGACGGGCCAGTACTTCT
>JBGTJY010001038.1:0-4317 GCA_041744855.1 Candidatus Hydrogenedentales bacterium | reverse complement strand
ACGATCGATTTTTCGTCTGAGCTGAGTGCGGCGTGAAGAGCGACGCGCGAATTCATGAACCTCCCGAAGGAAAGCGATCTAGCCATGCTTTGCAGAATCGTTTTTTGCCTCGTGGTCGTGTGCTGGTTGGCGGAGACGGCGCGATGCCAGACGCCCGTGAGTTTGACAGCTGAGCAGTGGCGCGAGGATCTGCGGTTCGTTGCGAGGTCGATTTCTCAGTCGCACAAGAACGCGTATCACCAGATCGATAAGGCGACGTTGGATACTGCTTTCGGTGAGTTGGAATCGCGGATCGATGAAATGGAACCGTACGAGATTGTGCTTGAGACGATGCGAATCGTGGCGTTGGTCGGCGATGGTCACACGCAATTCCGCGCGTGGGGTAGCGGTCTGCTGCGGCTGTACCCGATCGAGATCGAATTGTTCAGCGATGGGATTTTTGTGGTCGGTGCGAGCGTTGAGCATGCCGAGTTGATCGGCGCCAAAGTGGAACGCGTCGGCTCGGGGGACGCGGAGTCCGTGATGAATGCGGTCTTTCCGTTTGTGCCGGGTGACAACGAATGGACTCGGCGGGGATGGTTTCCGCGTTCGTTCGTGATGGCGGAACTGCTGCATCGGCTGGACTTCGTAGCCGATATGAACGCCGCGAAATGGGAATTCGTGTCGGCCTCCGGTGAGCGCATCGTGAAGACGATGGAACCGATTTCGATGAGCGACTACAACGCGGGAGTGAAACGGCCCGAGATGATCGACGCCGAGTTGCCGCTCTATCGGCGCGAGTCGAACCGAAACTATTGGATCAAACACTTTCCGGACGAGGCTTGCGTGTACATGCGGTTCAACGCCGTCGGCAACGAGGAGGGCAAGCACCTGGCGGCATTTAGCCGGGAGTTGATCGCGTTCATCGACCAGACGCGTTCGGATTTTCTCGTGATCGATATTCGCGACAATGGCGGCGGGAATGGGGATTTGTTGACGCCACTGATTCGGCGCATTGCCGATCATGCGCGCATTAATCGCGAGGGGCATTTGTACGTGATCACGAATCGGATCGCGTTTTCGGCGGCGATGATGTTCGTAACGCGGGTGGAGCGCAACACGAATGTGATTTTTGCCGGCGAGCCGGCTGGGGGAAAGCCGAATCACTATGGCGACGCACTCGATTACAAATTGCCAAATTCGGGGAGCGTGTTGCGGCTGTCATCGCTCTATCACGAGGAGAGCGCCCCCGCCGATACGCGGCCATTCCAAGAAGTGCAGATCGAGGTTTCGGTAGCGGCGGCGGATTACTTTGCGAATCGCGATCCGGTTCTCGATGCGGTGCTGGAGGCGATCCGCGAAGTACGGAGTGGAGCCGGCGCAACTTCCCCCTGAGTCCCCCCTGAACCGGGGGCATCCAAACCTGCGCGGCTATAAATAGCCAACCGATTCCAAGATGTCGATCAGGGCTTGGTTTGGGTTCTGTGATTTGTTTCCGGTGGCCCCGAGCTTGTAGAGCTCGGCGATACGCGCTTGCTCCACCTTGTACGCTTCGATGAGCTGTTTCGCTTCTACCACGGCGTCCGGACGTTGATCGAGGATCGACACCGTCTCGAGCGGATCGGCGTTGAGGTCATATAATTCTTCTTGGCCGTCCACGAAGCGGTGGATAAACTTCTGATTGTTCCAGATGAGAGCTTCGCGATCGTCGTAAAAGAGCAGCCCAGTCAAATAGAGCTGCGTTGGCGCGAGCGGCGCGCCCTCGAGCGCAGGCTTGAGCGAGCGGCCCGATAGGCGTGCGATGTCGAAGGGTTTAGCCGAGAGGTTCAGCAGCGTTGGATACAAGTCCGTCGTGGACACAAAATCGTCCCGCCGTCCCGTCACCGTGCTCTTGGGCAACTTCACCATGAGTGGGACATTGATCACTTCTTTGTAGAGACTGTGCCCGTGATCGAGCGAATCGTGCTCCCAAAACTCCTCGCCGTGATCGCTGGTGAATACGATGAGCGCGTCGTCGTAGATGCCGAGCTCTTTGAGGTGCTGCATGAACCGGCCGAGCTGTTGATCGACGTATTTGACCTCGGACTCGTAGAGCGTCTGCACCCATTCCTTGCCCGCATCGTCGAGAACGAGCCTGCCTCGGCAATAGTCATCTATGCTGCGCGACGTAAACCGGCGGCCGACCTGGCGCACGGGCTCGACGTGATCCGGCAGGAATTCATCGGCGGGCTCGTAGGGCACGTGGGGGTCGTAGTAATGAAACCAGAGGAAGAATGGGTCATCCTGATGTTCGGATAACCAATCGATCCCGACGTTGGTCAGGTCCGTCGTTGTGGCGAGGGAGCCGCCGAAATCCCGCTGCGAGATGGCGCCCAACAAGCGGCCGCCGGTCGATGCGGCCAGCTTGCTCGAGGGGAACCAGTAGTACTTTTGGAAGCCTTGGCTAAATCCGGAAAACGCCGCCAGGGCAGGGTTCATGCCGATTGCGGCCGTGCGATAGCCGCTGGCCGAGAATACGTCTCCGAGCGTATCGAGCTGGTGCGGGAGCGTAATGCCTTGTTTGTGCGTGCCGTGCACTAACGGAGACACGCCGCTGAGAATCGAAGCCATTGCGGGCCGGGTCCACGGCGCGGGGGATTGCGCGTTGGTAAACCAGACGCTGTCTTTGGCGAGCGCGTCGATGTTGGGTGTGTCGTAGCGTCGCATGCCATAGACGGAAAGCGCGTCCGCACGCAACGTATCGACGACGAACAGAATGATGTGCCGCGGACCCTCGCTCGCGGCCTCTGCCTTCGTGGCAGGCGCGCGGTCCCTTAGGAAGAAAAATATGGGTGGCAACACGAGCATGAATACCGCGAGCAAGGTTGCGAATGCGCCGATCCACACGCCGCGTTTGTGTACGACGAACACCGCAAGGGCCACCACTACTAGCACGGCGGCGTCGAATGCGAGAATGATCGGCGGAGACGACGCCGCGCGCAAGCCGACGTTGAGCCGCGCCCAAACGAATACGCAGGCCGCGCCCAGAATGATGGGCGAGGCAAGATGGATGCCCGCGAGGATGGCTCGAAGCCGCGGACGATCGTGTAAGTGCGTATACGCGTGGTAGGCGCCGAAGGCCGATGCGATGCCGATGACCACGGAAAGCCAAGGCAATGCGGACAGGTCGAAAAATCCCGTGACACGGTAGACACCGTGCGGCGGCAACATGTCAGTAAGACTCGCGGTCACAAATGCAGCGAACAGGCCCCAGCACAGCGCCACAATCGCCCCTCCGACGTCCCAGCCGCGCCATTTCGCAACGGGAATCGCGCCGAGAAACACCATCGGGACGACGATGACGAGTGCGAGGATCGCCATCGCCATGATACCCATCGCAAGGTATGCAGGCAGGACATAGGTCCGCCCGGAGAGCGTGAAGTGAATGAAAGAGTCGACAGCCCCGATTGCCAGGGCAGTGATCAGCGATGCGAGTGCGGCGAAGCGGTACGGACGCGGACCAGTAGGTTGCAGTTCTACCATGACGTTCCCCTCCCTTCCCCCTCAACCTCGGAATATTAACACAAACTTAGGAAAGACTCCGGGAACGTCCTGACTGCCGGGAACGGCGCCGCCGCGATGCTTTCGCGGCCATGACTCAGACCACTACAATCGCGTTGGTTGCAGTTTACGGCAGAGGAGAAGGTCCGGCAATGGCGATGAATGCGGGGTTGACGTTTGGGTTGATTGTGGGGAATCGTGCGTTTTTCCCGGGGATTTTGGCGGAGCAGGGCCACCGGGTGATGCGGGGGTTGCTCGAGCGCATGGGCCACCAGGTGGTCGCGGTGGATATCGCCGAGACGCGATTCGGGGCGATCGAGAGTTGGGACGAGGCGAAGCGCTGCGCGGAATTGTTTCGACGCGAGCGGGACCGGATCGACGGGGTGGTCGTCACGCTTCCGAATTTCGGCGACGAGCGGGCCGTGGCGGATACGCTCAAACTCGCGGGCTTGGGCGTGCCGGTGCTCGTGCATGCGTGGAACGACGACCCGGCGAAAATGACGGTTTCGCAGCGGCGCGACGCGTTCTGCGGCAAAATGAGCGTGTGCAACAACCTAACGCAGTACGGCATTCCGTTCAGCTTGACGACGCTGCACACGATGGACCCGGACTCGGAACTGTTCGCCGAGGACGTGCGGCGCTTTGCGGGCGTGTGCCGGGTCGTGCGCGGGATTCGTTCGTGCCGCATCGGCGCGTTGGGCGCCAGGCCGGCGGCGTTCAACACGGTTCGCTATAGCGAGAAGCTGTTGCAGGAGGCGGGTGTATCGGTCATCACGCTCGACTTGTCGGAAGTGTTTG
>JBGTJY010001037.1:0-4113 GCA_041744855.1 Candidatus Hydrogenedentales bacterium | reverse complement strand
CGCGACACGTCGGGCCCGCCGCTGGATTTCTGTCCGCGAGCCGCGATCTTGTCGATTTCGTCGAGAAACACGATGCCCGAATTCTCGACGCGATGCAGCGCCTCCGCGACAACAGCGTCCATGTCGATCAGGTTGTCAATCTCTTCCTGTTCAATCACGCGCCGCGCATCGGCCACTTTCATTTTCCGATGCTTGGTTTTTTGCGGCATGAACTTGCCAAGCATCTCCTGCAAATTCACGCCCATTTCTTCCATGCCCGACACGCCGAACACCTGCATCATTGAAGTGTTACCTGTCTCGCGGATGTCGAGTTCCACTTCGCGTTCATCGAGATCGCCCGCCGCGAGCTTTTTGCGAATCATCTCGCGCGTGCGCTGTTCCGCCGATTCTTCTGGCGACCCCGCGCGCACGGGCCCTTCATCCCCGGCATTCGGATCGCTCGGGTTAAATGCGCGCATCGTTTTCATAGGTTGCGGCGGCAACAAAATATCCAGCAAGCGCTTCTCGGCATTTTCCCGCGCGCGTCCCGCGACGTGTTTCTTCTTTTCTTCCTTTACCAGGTTGACCCCGACGTCCATCAACTCGCGAATCATCGATTCGCAATCGCGCCCGACGTAGCCCACTTCGGTGAATTTCGAGGCCTCCACTTTGATGAATGGCGCATCGACCAATTTCGACAAGCGCCGCGCGATTTCCGTTTTGCCTACGCCCGTCGGCCCGATCATGATGATGTTTTTCGGCGCGACCTCGTCGCGCAGATCGTCCGCGAGCTGTTGGCGCCGCCAGCGGTTGCGGAGCGCGATCGCCACTTTGCGCTTCGCCTCGTTTTGTCCGATGATATATTTGTCGAGTTCGTCGACGATTTGTCTCGGTGTCAATTCTTCCACGTGCAATGACTCCTTACACCAACAACGGCTCCATGAAATGCGAGAAATAAAGAGCGCGCAGCCAAAATTTGGAATGGCCCGTCAGAATAGCCGCGGGCCGCGGATCGGGTCAACGTGATGACTATGCGTCAGTCAATGCGGCGTACGCGATGGAAAGTTCCCTCGCGCGCAAACGAGCCCATGCAAGCCAGCCCACATAAGTCAGCCCATTTTCTCGACACGCCGCACGTGACGTTCGGCGCCACTGAATTCGGTGTCGAGAAATGCGTCGATTATCGCGATACATTCGTCGAGCGAGAGCAAGCGGCGTCCGATACATAACACGTTCGCGTTATTGTGCTCCCGCGCGAGCTTCGCCATTTCCGGCGATGTGCACACGGCGGCACGCACGCCGCGTCGGCGATTCGCGGCAATGCCCATGCCGATGCCGGTTCCGCACATCAAAACGCCAAGGTCCGCCTGTTTGTTCCCGACGGATTCCGCCACGCGCTGCGCGAAATCCGGATAGTCGACCGCGCCGGACGAATCGGTCCCGCAATCGATGATTTCGTGGCCCCGCGATTCGAGATGCGACACGATCGCGGGTTTGAAATACGGCTTGGGCTCTTCGTATCCCGCGTGATCGCTGCCGACGGCAATGCGCATTCCTGACTCCGTATCTATCGGTCATTCTGAGCGCCAGCGAAGAATCTCGAAGCGTCTCGGACGGTCGCGCGATCCAGATTCTTCGCTGGCGCTCAGAATGACTCATGGTGAGGTTTATTGAAGAGTTCCTAGATCGCGTCACTGACGCTGGCAAGATTGAAGTCCCGCACTTTCATCGCCGGCACTACGATCGGCGCGGCGACGGAACTATTCTCGGACGCGCAAACCCGCGTCGCGGTGCCGAGCATCTCAATGTTTTGCAGCATCTCGGCAATCGATTGATTGAATCGAAAGTTCGTCACGGGCCGCGCAATCTTTCCGTTCTCGATGAGGAACGTCCCGTCGCGCGTCAGCCCGGTGTACGACAGCGTTCGCGGATTCAGGCCGCGGATGTACCAAAAGCGCGTGATGAGCACGCCGCGTTCCGTCGATCCGATCAAATCGTCGAGCGATGCCCCGCTCCCTTGCATGATCAAATTCGACGGACCGGGCAGCGAAGTCTTGCCGCTTTTCTCGCCCCAGTAACGCGAGTACGACAAGTTGCGAAGCACGCCGTTCTCGATCCACGTCTGCGCCTGGACGGGCTCTCCGGCGCCGGTAAACGACGCGGTCTCGCTTCCGGAAGCGCCGGGATCGCTGCGGATCGTCACCAATTCGTGAAAGAGTTTCTCGCCGATTTTGTTCGTTCCATCCGGATTCGAAAAATAAGACCGGCCCTCGTCCGCGGACCGCGCATCGAGGTCTCCCCGCAGCCGGGACAACAGCATGCCCGTCGCCGTCGGTTCGAGAATCGCCGTGTACTTTCCCGGTTCCAAAGTTGTCTTGTTACGCCAGTCAGCGCACTTCGTAGTCGCGCGCAATGCAATCGCAGCGGAGTCTATCGAGTCCCACTCGGAGGCCTCGCCACCCGCCCAGCCCGAGGAATCGCCCGAAGGCGTCCGCACGGTCATCGTCGATGCAACGCCGGTGTCCGCGTGATACGCGAACAATCCACGGCTATTCGCGATCGCCTCCGAGCCCGCCGCAACGTCCATGAATCCCGCCGCGATGAATCCCTCTTTGCGCGCGGCTTCGATCGCCAATGCCGCCGCCTCGGCGCGCGCCGCGGTCGTCAAGTCGCCCGTCGTGTCATAGTAGCCTTCGACACGCGAATACTCCTGCGGCCCGAGCTCCGGCATGTATTCCGGGTCCTCGGGCGCAAGCCGCGCGAGTTGCTCCGATTTGCGAACGGCATCCGCGAGTGAGGCGTCGTCGATCCGATTCGTCGACACGGAAGCGACGCGCTTGCCGAACACGCTCGTGACGCGCACGGAAATATTGTCCGAGCCGCCCGCGCTCGTGATCCGGTTCGTCGCAACCCGCGTATAGCCGCGCCAGCCGGAATCGACATTGACCCGCGTGTCGTCGGCCGTGGCGTACGACAGAACGCGCGCGCATAGCGCCTGTGCTTCGTCGCGCGAAAGGCCTTTTCGAGTAGTGGACATGGTCGTTGTGTTTCCCAAGTTCCAGTCATTCCCGCGCAGGCGGGAATCTTTCGATCCGCCCACCGCGTCGGGTCGAGCAGCGAGATTCCTGCCTGCGCAGGAATGACGTTTGTTGGCGGGAATCTCTCGATCCGCCCCACCGCGTCGAGTCGAGCAGCGAGATTCCTGCCTACGCAGGAATGACGTTTGTTGGCGGGAACGGCGAGGAATCAGAATGACACGCGGGCAATTTCGGTTCAATCTCGTTTCAATATGTCTCCGATTCCTACGGAATTCGAAGCTGTCCGCAGTGCCATTTCGCCCGGGCTCGCGAAGGGTTACAATAGCTCGAATCGCGGCGACGCGCACAACAGGGAGATTCCCGATGCGACTGATACTCGCTCTATCCATGAGCCTAGTTCTGGCCAACATCGCGAAAGCCGGGTCGAACGTCGTCCTCGTCGAGTTGTTCACGTCGGAGGGCTGCTCGAGTTGTCCCAGCGCGGACAAGGTATTCAGCGCCTTGAAAGATCGCGAGGACGTCGCGTTGCTTGCGTGGCATGTCGACTACTGGGACAAGCTGGGATGGAAAGATCGCTTCGGCCACGAAGAGGCGACGCCGCGTCAGGAACGCTACGCGGCAGCCCTCAACGGCGGACGCCTGTACACGCCGCAGATGGTTGTGAACGGCCAGGCGGAATTCGTCGGAAGCGACAGCGTTCGCGCGAAGCGGACGATTGACGAAGCGGTTAAAGCGGATGGAATTCCGGTGTCTGCACGCCTGCGGCTCCGCGACGGCTCTATTCATTGCGAATATTCCATTCTCTCGATATCGGAAGAGGTGGCAAGAGGAAATGCTTCGGTCTTCGTCGCGCTCACCGAGGACAACTTGCTTAGCGAAGTTACGGCAGGTGAGAACTCCGGCCGCACGCTTCATCACGATGGGGTCGTGCGGGAATTCAGGAAGCTTCAGCGCGTCGATAAAACGGCGTGCGAAGGGACCTGGGGCGTCATCGAACGGAAGGAGTGGAAACAGCGCGACCTGAAGGCCGTGGTATTTGTGCAGGAAGAATCCACCGGGCGCATTCTCGGCGCCACCGTCGCGAAGCTCGGCGAGT
>JBGTJY010001036.1:0-2647 GCA_041744855.1 Candidatus Hydrogenedentales bacterium | reverse complement strand
GGATTTAGCCGTAAAGCAGCGCCTGTTTCCGGATAAAGCCGGGACTACGGACTGCGTTAGGTTTTCTGTAGGATGTGCTTGATGCCGCGGATCGGGATCACGACCCAATCGGGTCGGTTGTTCAACTCGTAACCGACTTCGTAAACCGCTTTGTCGAGCAAGTAGGCTTGGAGCAGAATCTGGAATTCTCCCTCGTCTTTTGGAATGAAGGACGCGCCTGCCGTTGCCTCCAGATAACTCTGCAGGAAAACGCTGCTCATCTCGCGATACCAGGTGTCGGCCCAGCGTTCGAGAAACGGAATGTCTTCCGGCCGCATCGCGGGCTGCCAGAGCGCGCTGTAGGCGGCGTATTGGAAGGAGCGCATCATGCCGGCGACATCACGCAGAGCCGAGCGTTTCAATTTCCGCTCGCTCAAGGCGCGCGCGGGCTCGCCTTCGAAATCGAGAATCACGAAATCCTTTCCCGTGTAGAGCGCCTGCCCGAGATGGTAATCGCCGTGGATGCGAATCTTCGTCGCGGGTGAACGCTGCTCGAGAATGCGCTGTTCGAGCGCGAGGATTTGCTCTTCCGCGGCCAGCACTTCCTGCGCTTCGGCGCGAAAGATGTCGGAGAGAGTCGGGAGTTTTTTCTCGAGCAAATCAAACGCCCGCCGCAGCGAGCCGCGCATCGATTGAAAGACCGAACGCTGAGCGAGCGCGTTGAAGGGCTCGGGCGCGAACGCCGGTTCGTCGGGCTCGGCCGCGAGGGCGAGATGCAATTCGCCCGTGCGCTGGCCGAGCAGCTTGGCCTTTTCGGTGTAAACGCCGCCGATCAATTCGCTCAACAACGTCGCCTTCGAAATCGTCGCCTCCTGCAGATCTGCCTTCCGGCCCAGTACGCGTTCGTAATAGCGACCGACCGCGTCGAGCGTGAGCGCCCACGCATCCCCCTCGTTAGGCGCGGCGGCTTGCAGGAGACATACCACCGTGGGCTCGCCTTTCGCGCGTCGATATTCGAGCGCGCCGGCAAACGCGGGCACGTGCGGAAACTTCCGCTTCTCGGTGAGGAAACTCGTCACCTCGACGTCGGGATTCACGCCGTCCTCGAGTTTGCGATAGAGCTTCAGGAAAAATTTGTGCTCAAAGAGCATGGAGGAGTTGCTCTGCTCCGCGGTCAGCACCTGCGACGCCGGAACCGTGCTTTCACCAACCAGCGCAGAGCCCGGGACGCCGAGCAATTCGCCGGACTTTCCCTGACAAATCTTGCGCTCCATGATGGTGCGGAAGAGTTCTTCGCGGAAGGCTTCATCCCAGATCGCGTCATACAAAATCGCTTCATCGGCCCCTGCAAAACGCGCGATGACCGCATGCGGAGCTGTTTGCGCAATCGTGTGCGCCGCCTCGCCGATCGCGACCTGCACCGGGACGGCGTACGTCTCTGCGTTGCCCTCGACGTATGTGACTTCAACGAACCAAATTTGCCCACCGCACTCGCTCATCGTGATCTGGTCCCCGATGCGCATGCCGCGCACCGTGCGGGCCTTGCCGCCAAACCAGCGGCAGCGGCGAATAAAGTCCGGCAGGACCTCGCGCTCGAACACGCTGCGCACGCCCTCACTTAACAAAGACTGCAGAACAGGCGCGGCTTGCAGCGTGGGAACAATGCGCTCCTGCAGACTAAGCGAGGATTCCGCCTGTGGTCGCACGACAAACCAGAAATGGGCGTGCGGCCCGAGTGTAACCGGATAGGCGGTTTCCTTAATCGCCGGAAACATGTTCTGACTGAACACCTCCATGAGCGAGCAACCGGCGAAACGCGCGAGATCGAGTTCCACGGCTTGCGAGTAGCGCGAGAGATTCGTGACGACGAGGACGGTCTCGCCGTCCAACTCGCGTAGAAAAGCCAACACCTTCGAGTTGTCCGGATGCAGGAACTGAAGCGAGCCGCGCGAGAAGGCGCGGAAGTTTTTGCGCATCGCGATCACCCGTCGCATCCACCAGAGGAGCGAGGAGAGATTCTTCTGCTGATTCTCGACGTTGATCGCTTCGTAGTTGTACTCCGGGTCGATCGTGACCGGGAGATAAAGCTGCTGCGGATTCGCTTTCGAAAAGCCGGCGTTGCGATCGGGGCTCCACTGCATGGGCGTGCGGCAGCCGTTGCGATCGCCGAGGTAAAAATTGTCGCCCATCCCGATCTCGTCGCCGTAATAGAGGACCGGCGTGCCCGGCATGGAGAAGAGGAGAATGTTGAGCAGCTCGACTTTGCGGCGGCTGTTCGCGAGCAAGGGCGCGAGACGGCGGCGGATGCCGAGATTGATGCGCGCAGTCTTGTCGGTCGCGTAGACGCGCCACATGTAATCGCGCTCCTCGTCCGTCACCATTTCGAGCGTAAGCTCGTCGTGATTGCGCAGGAACATCGCCCACTGGCAGGTCTCCGGAATGGCCGGCGTCTGCTCCATGATGTCGATGATCGGAAAGCGATCCTCCATCTGTAGCGCCATGAACATGCGCGGCATGAGCGGGAAAGGGAAATTCATGTGCGACTCGTCGCCTTTGCCGAAATAAGCGACCGCGTCCTCGGGCCACTGGTTGGCTTCTGCAAGCAGCATGCGGCCTTCGAATTTCGCATCCACATGGGCGCGCAACTTCACGAGATACTCGTGCGTCT
>JBGTJY010001035.1:0-3961 GCA_041744855.1 Candidatus Hydrogenedentales bacterium | reverse complement strand
CGTCGAGAACGGGCAGCTCTTCGTCGTCTTGCCAGTTGCCGCCGATGGAATCGACAAAGGCGTCGTTGCGTTTCGGGTTGTTCTGCGCGATTTTGTTTTGCATTGGTCTCGCTTGTGTGGACGCTGGTTTGGATTGTTTCGACCGATCGTCATCCCGCGCCAAGGAAAGCCCCGCTGCCTTGATAGCCATCACCGCCTCCTGATAGTGCTTCTGCCACTGTTCGTGGACGGCAGCGCTCAACTGACCCGCCATCCGATCCCCCACCATGGAGCATAAGGTTTGATACGACGATTGCAGCAGCGGCAACGCGGCCCGCGTCACTCCGCCGTCGACGTAGCTTTGAAGGATTCGCCCGGTATCTGCGAGGGCCTGGGCGAGTTCGTCCCAGCCTTGGCGTTTTGCGACGCGATAGGCGATTACGAGATGGGCCATGGCGTCATCGCGCCAGTTCTCGCTGGGGCCGTTGCGCCGCGCGAGCAGGAGCTGCTGATTGAAATCGCCGAGTGCGCCGAGGAGTTCCTGGCCCGAGTCCGGCGCGGGTTGGCGCGTCGCGTTGGATTGCGTCCCCCGGATTACGGGGTCTGAAACCGAACGGAGTAACGCCTTGCGTTCTTCGGGTTCGACCGCAGCATTGGTCGTGTTTGGATCGAGGGCCAGGCTCGCATGGGTATGCGGGCGGCCCTTTTGTTTTTTGCGAAAGCGCACGTCCCCCTCCTTTGCGCTTACTTGCCCCCACTGCTTCAAGCTTCTAATTACAGCCTTGGCTATGGAGTGTATCAGAGAGGATTGATTGCCGCAAGATGTTGTGCGAACGCGAAAATTCTTGCAAATTGCTCAGTATTTACGCATGGGTAGCCATGAAAATCGCGGGAGACTGGAGGAGCTTTAAAATGGGAAGTATGGGAGGTATGGGAAGTATGCGTGCGACTGACGACCGGTTGGGGCAGGGCCTGAGAATGACGGGTTTTGTGGGGGGTCAGTCGGCTTCGACTGTATGGCGGGTGCCTGGGCTGGGGTCTCCGCCGAAGTGGCGGCGCAGGGCATCGACGTAGCCTTCGGCGAAGGACTGGCGCCACGCGGGGTCGGCGAGGCGGCTGCGGTCGGTGGCGTTCACGAGGTTGGCCGTTTCGACGAGGACCTTGGTGGGGACTTTCGTGTTGCGGAGTACGCCGGGGACCATCGGAGATTGTCCGGACCGGACGATCTGCGAGCGAATCGGATCGCCGTTGTCGTGGCGTTTGATTTTCTTTTGGCCTAGTTCATCTAGCAGAACTATGGCAAAATTACGCGAGAGTGCTTCGTCGAGTTTCCGTTCGTCGGAGGTCGACGTGAATTTGTTGAAGCGGCGTCCCTCTTCGTAGCGCGCGTAGATTGCGTCGCCGCGCGTTTCGGATTCACGGCGCAAACGCGCGCCCGGAATGTAGACCATCGTGCCGCGGAGATTCTCGTTGTAGAGCGAATCGGTGTGGATGCTCGTGAAAATTATTTTGCGCGGATCGATCCCGTCGCGCAGCTCGCGATCGTAGATCGAATTGACGAGCATGTAACGAAGATTGACGCCGACCTTGGCATCGTCGAGATTGTATGGCGGGTTCGTCAGCAGTTGCTCATCGCGATCGTGCGTAAATCTTGTGGCGTTCGAAATCGCCCATTTCTGACTCGTGTCGAAGGTTGTAACGTACACCTTCGCGCCAGTTTGCGATTCGAGAAGCGCGCGAATGCGGCAGACGACGTCGTAGTTGATTTCATCTTCGTATAGGCCCGACGCGACGTGTGCCGCGCCGTAATCCGCGCCGCCGTGACCCGCGTCGAGAATTACGACCACGCCGGAGAGATCGATTGAACGAACGGACGCGGTGCGGAGGCGTTCGGATTCTTTCACGGACGCGACGTATTCGCGGCGCTCGGGACTGTCGTCCGGCTTGTAGCGGTCGGAAAGCATATCGAGGGGGATGCGAATTTCGCTGCCCGCGTCGATGTCGGTGACGTCCGGGATTCCGCTGCGTTTGGCGATAACGGTGCACGCCTGCGCAACATCGGCGTACTCCTGATAGTCGGTGAACCGCACGACGACGGAGGAGAACAGCGCCTCGCCTTTGCGGAGGTTATACGAAGCGTAGGCGCCCTTGCTGTCCGCGCCGTACTCGAGGAGGCCGTCGAGTTTTGTTTCTACCGGAGGAATGGGCAACCCATCGCGCAGGCGATCGAGGATGTCGCGCGTTTTGTTTGCAGATTTTTTTGCCTCTGCTTGGGAAATTGGTTTCTCTTCTACTTTCGCGGCTGCGGGCGCAGCCTTGGGAGGCGATGACTTTGGAATCGAAGGCGCTGGTTCTGTTTTCGTGGGGACGGCCTTCGCGACTTCGATTTTGGGTTCGGGTTCCGCAGTTGCTGCTCGATCTGGCGTTGGCTGGCGCATGATCGGCGGGAGCAGATCGAACGGGATGAGTACGCGCTGTCCGGGCTTCAGCACATCCGACTGTAAGGCGCGGCCCTTTTCATCCTGAATCTTGGACTGGTTACGGCCTGAACCGACGATCCATTCGCCGAGGCTGTAGAGCGTTTCGCCTTCATAGGTGACCTCATGCAACCAGCCGCGTTCGTCCACGAAGTCATTCGGATAGACCGCGAGCAGGACGCGACGGCGCGTCTCGAGCTTGAGACGATCGGCGGGGATGAACGTGCGTGCCGCGCCGCGGTAGGCGACCCATTCGGATTCGATCGCGAGAAATTTTTGGAGAAACCGTTGGGCGTCGCGGCTTGAGGCGGGCGTGACTTCGAGTCCGAGGCGGCGACCGTTTACTACGCTGGCTACGGCTCCGGATTCGATCTCGCGGCGGATGACGTCGGCAGTGGCGGGGAGAGAGAAGAGCAACGTAAAGAAAACGCAGAGTCGCAAAGAGCGCCGAGATACGCGGAGGGGGAGTATAGGAGATGACGAGTCCCGGTCAATTGTTGACTTGATGGCCACCCCCCAATCCTCCCCGAATATTCGTTTGCGGAACGCGACAAGTCGCGAGCTGACTTCGTTTGTATCTTTTAGCAAAATGAAGGTGATAAGTCAACTAATAATGCGTGGAAACTTTGCATTTCGGAAAGAATTTAATGATCAAAAGAATTATACTGATTATTATGAAACAAATAGGAAATAGCTTAGGACGCCCGGGTTGAGGTGTGACGCGTCAATGTCGAGATACTTACGCTGGCGAAGTTCGTACACGCGGCCGACGAGTTGGCCATCGCCGAGATGAATTGCGCCAGCGCGCACGGTGTAGAGGGTGGGTTCTGGCGTTCGGTTTTCGATTTCGTAGAGTGGGCCCATCAGGCTGAAGCGCTGACGCACGGTGGCGATGGCCCGATCGCCTTGGCGTACAACTGCGCCGCCGGCGAGCGAGGAGCCGAGTCGAAAGCTTACACCGCGACGGTCCACTTTTACGTTGAAGGTTTCATCGGTATCGGCGCAGGTCACCGTTTGGCACTTCGATGCTTCGTCAGTGGAAACGGTGTAGCGCTGGCGTCCGAAATTGTCTTCGACTGGAACGGCGTTGCTTCGGCGATGCGGTTCGAAACGGAGCAGGAGGTGCTCGGCGAAAGGGTCGGGGAGATCGTCGAATCCGCTCGTGGGATCGGGGATGGTCTCGGCGGATGCGAGCAGGCGCCGGCGTCGAACTTCGTTGAGGAAGGAACGCACGATGAAGGCGACTACGCCGAGCACGATGATCGCGGCGAGACAAAAGACGCCCCACTTAGTCCAGGTGGGATCGTTTCGTATGATGCCGAACGCGAGCGCGGCGATGGCTTCGAGCAGGCAGACGAGGTAGGCGGCGATGAGTCCGATCGTGGCGGGGCTGACGACGCGGGGCAGCGTGTAGTAACAGACGGCGCGTTCGTATTCGGAGAGGGGCGCGTTGGTGATGGAGGTCGTCATGCCGGCTCCGATTGTACGACGGGCGGGCGCGGGTG
>JBGTJY010001034.1:0-3440 GCA_041744855.1 Candidatus Hydrogenedentales bacterium | reverse complement strand
TGACCGCGATGCCGTCGGGCAATTTGATCGTGAGGGCGTATCACGACGAGTTCGCTTCGGGTTCTGTCAACGTTCATCTGGCGTCGGGCCGAATTACCGAAGTCGAGATTCGTTTAACCAACGGCGGGACGGTGCAGGGCTATGTCACTATGGACGGAGAACCCGCAGCGGGAGTTACGGTTCGCGTGCAGAGTTCCAATTCCGGCATGAACTCTCGCCGAGAGAACATTCAGACTAACGAAAACGGATTCTATGCGCTCGCGAACGTGTCCGAAGGCGACGTCATCGTTCAGACGCAGATGGACGAATGGCGCTGGTTCAAGATGAGGACGTTGCAAATGACTGACAACCAGACCATCGACGCGAGTTTTGATTTCACGTCGGGCGGCGGGACCATCGAGGGAACGATTTTCAACGACGATGGCCAGCCCGCAGTAGCGAGCATCTCGGTTTGGATCGAATCGGGGAACGGCGACATCGAGCAGGTACAGACACAATCCGGACCAGACGGCCGTTACCGGTTAGAACACGCGCCGGCAGGCCCACTGACCCTCCGTGTCCACGTCGATGGTCCCGAACGCCGCGAGCACGAGGAGGCAATCGAAGTAGCCGCGGGCGAGACCGTGACGTTCGATTCGCATCGTGTCCCCTGATGCGGGTCGGCGTCGTCATTGGTAGGGCGAATACTTAAACCATTCGGGAGCGAGTTCGATGAAAACGAATTTGCGTTATTTCGTACTTGCTGGAGTCGCGGTGGTCGTCGTTGCGATCGTCCTGTGGATGGCCAGTCGCGGCGGAAGCGAGGACATCGTCCCGGAAGTCCCGCCCGACGACATCGCAGAGCAACCAATGGAGACGCCGCCGACCCCGTCGGTTGCGCGGCGGGCGGAGTTGCCGTTTGGCGTTCCGGAGCGCGATGAGCCCGAGGAGACTGGGGCGGAGACGGAAGCCGCTTCGCCGCAGACGGGCGAGGGGCGAATCCACGGACGCGTGGTGGCGGGTGAGGGTGCGATGCCGGCGCGGATCACCATCGAGTTGTATCACGTGAGTTGGGAGCGGTTGGATGCGCCAAAGGACGACGCGCTACGGCTTTCCGTCCAGGCGGGCGCCGATGGGGCGTTCGATTTCCCCGATTTGCCGTTCGGGCATTTTTTCGTGCATGCGTTCGCGCCGAACGTGATTGGTACGGCATCGATCGACTTGTCACGCGAGTCGCCGGAGTCGGAGCGCGAGATCGATTTGCGAATTTCCGGCCCGATGGCGGGAGTAGTACTCGACCAAGCGGGGCGGCCCGTTCCCGGCGCGCTTGTGTATATCCGCGCGTGGCGTCAATCGGGTTATGTGCGTCCCGCATCTGGGGCGGGCGGTCTCTATTTTCGCGACACGACGGACGAGGCCGGCCGATTTCAGATCGATCAGGGCCAGGTGCGCCCGAATCCCGTGGACTACCAGTTGGTCGCGGTCGCGGAGGGATTCGCGATCGCTTTCACCGAGTTCATAACAGTCGGCGACAAAAACGTCGTGATTAGGTTGGAGCCGGGCGAGGCGGTTAACGGAGTCGCGGTGTTCGCCGATACCGGGAAGCCAGCGGCGGGATTTACGTTGATGACGCATCCCTCCGCGCCGCTGCATCGTAACAAGACGACGACGGCGGAGGACGGGAGTTTCTCGTTTGATCGGATGAGCGCGGGGTCTTACAGCATCGACGTGATCGATGACGTGTACATCATCGATAGCGGGACTGGGTTATTCGACGTAGCCGATGGCGCGGCATCGAGTGATATTCGTATCGCTATTATCGCGGGCGGCATCGTGTCGGGATTTGTGAAGGATAAGGAATCTTCCGAAGGCATTTCGGGCGTGACGCTGCGTGTTAATGAGCCCCAAGGCGTGGAGATTTACGGCGAGCTGGAGGCCACCACGGCCGCGGATGGCTACTACGCGTTCAAGGGCCTGAAATCGGGGGATTACGAGGTCTATCTGCGCAGGGTCGAGGGGTATGGGCGGGGTGGAATGTCGCGAGATGACACGCGCAGCGTTGCAGTGCGCGCGCCGGGCGAAGTGCCTAACGTGGATTTTGCGCTGTCGAGAGGACTGCGAATTGGCGGGATAGTCGTCGACAAGACTGGCGCACCGGTGGCTGAGGCGTATATTAGCGCGCAAGGCCAAACGACGGGTGGGATGCCCAGCTACGAAAACGCGACTAGCAAGGCGGACGGGACGTTTCTGGTCGGCGGGCTGCTGGCGCAGACGACGTATCAAGTATCGGTGCAAAAACAGGGCCATGCGTCCGCTGCTGTCCCTGCGGTTGAAATCGCGAACGACAGCGTATTCGACATTCGTCTTGTCATGCCTGATGGCGGATCGATCGCGGGCAAAGTCGTCGATCGATCGGGCCGGCCGGTTGCCAAGGTGAGGGTTGGCGCCAGCGACCGCTCATCGGGTTTGTGGGCGGGACGCAGCGCGCCGACTGGTGCCGATGGGCAATTCACGATCGCCGATGTGGCGCCGGGTACCTACCAATTTCAATTCGGAGATTCGTCGGGAAGCTTCCACTACTCGGGCGCCGCTGGGAATCCAGAGGTGACTGTTAACGAGGGCGAAACGGTCACCGGAGTGCGGTTGGTTTACGACAAACCGGAAGAGTTGGTGATCGCGGGACGGGTGCGCGATTCGTCCGGTTCGCCGATCAGCGGCGCGACGATCAGGAATCGATACGGTTCTTCGGGGACCTCGACCGACGCCGACGGCCGGTTCGAGCTGCAGTTGATTGACCAGTATGGATTCGGCCTCGTGGTGGAGCACCGCGACTATACGACTGTGACGCTGAACGAAGCGCCGCCGCGCGGTACCAATCTCGATATCACGATGCGCGGCCGGGGCGTCCTTGAGGGGCGCGTGATCGATGCAGGCACGCGTGAGGCCATCACGGAGTTTTCGCTCTACAACTCGACGGGTGCTAGCCCCTTCGGATATATCGAATCGCAACGCGGCCAGGCGCATGCCGATCCCGATGGCCGGTTCCGAATCGACAACGCGGAAGAGGGGACGCAGACGCTGATCGTGAGCGCTTCGGGCTATGCGACGTTGCGTTATGAAGTACCGGGAGTCGAAGAGGACGAAACGATCGACGGCATCGTCATCGCGCTCGCGCATGAGGCGATTCTCGAGGGTGTGGTGACGAATCCGGTTGGGCAGATCGTGGCGGGCGCATTGGTCTTCGTTGGTGAAACCGACAACCGGTATTCGTCGCGCGATGCGAACGCGACGACGGACCTCGACGGGCGATTTCGGATCGACGCGCTCGAGCCGGGCCAACTCACCGTCATGGCCTATCACAAGGACTTTGCGTCGGGCACGGTGAATGTCGATTTGGCATCGAGGCGGGTGACTGAAGTCGAGATACGGCTTACGGGCGGCGGGACGATCGAGGGGCATGT
>JBGTJY010001033.1:0-7641 GCA_041744855.1 Candidatus Hydrogenedentales bacterium | reverse complement strand
GCCCGAGTGCTGCCCATCTTTCTCCGCGAAAACCGCGGACAATCCGCCGCGCTAATGGCCGGCTTGCGCGCCGCCCGGGGCGAATACCTCATCACGCTCGACGGCGATCTACAGAACGACCCCGCGGATATCCCCGCAGTCCTGGAAATACTCAAGACCTACGACTGTGTCTGCGGCGTGCGCGTGAATCGGCAAGACACGTGGGTGCGCAAAGCCTCCAGCCGCGTGGCGAATCGCGTGCGCAACTTCGTGCTTCATGACGGCATTCGAGACACGGGCTGCGGCTTGAAAGGATTTCGCCGCCCGTGCGTGGACGCGCTCGTCTGCTTTAACGGAGTGCACCGATTTTTTCCGGTATTCATCCGCCGCGCGGGATTCTCCATCGCCGAGTGTCCCGTCAATCATCGCACCCGCAATTCGGGCCAATCGAAATACGGCATCCACAACCGGCTCTGGCGCGGGCTTTTCGATTTGGTCGGCGTCGCGTGGTTGCGCAAACGCCTCGTGAATTACACCCTCGCTGCGGCACCTTCCGGGGTCGAGGTTGCGCACTCGGAATCCGCCAGTACCGAAATCCCGGCCGCAACGCTCCAACGAGAAACCTAGCGTGACCGTCGAAGTCACGGGGTGGGTCCATGCGCTCGGAATCGTCGGCGGCGTCCTCTTTTTCGGTCGCTTCTATGTCCAGTGGATCGCCTCCGAGCTGCGCCGCGAAAGCGTCATGCCCCTGGCCTTCTGGTACATGAGTGCGTGCGGCTCGCTCATGCTCCTCACCTATGCCGTGTTGACGCGCTCGCCCGTCGGCGCGATTGGACACAACCTCAACATCGTCATCTACGGCCGCAACCTCGCGCACATTTGGCGGCGTAAGGGCCGCCTATCTCCCGCGCGCAATAAGGCGCTGCATGTGGCGATGTTCGCGATCGTCATCGTGGCCACGGTGTTCGTCGTGCAAACCTGGTATCGCGAATATCAGGTGAATCAAGACGCTGGGGCGGACGCCGCGCGCGCGACTTGGCTATGGCTCGCGGTCGGGCTGCTGGGCCAAGCGATGTTCGCCGCGCGTTTTTTGGTTCAATGGATTGCGACCGAACGCAAGCGAGAAAGCGTCATACCCGTCTCGTTCTGGTATCTCAGCTTCGGCGCAGCCGCACTACAGGCCTCCGCCTTCGTGCAACGCGGCGAATGGGTCTTCGTGGTGGGCATGCTTTCGACGATGTTCATCTACGCGCGCAATTTGTATTTCGTGCACGCCAAGCCGAATCGCGCCGGCGCCGCGCCGCTCGAGGGCTGATCGATGCGTTCCATCGGCTACTTCCTCGCGGCGTTCGTCGCGGCCCTCGTGCTCTTCGCCGCGGGCATCGGATGGTATGATCTGTGGCCGCCCGACGAGCCGCGCTACGCGGAAGTCGCGCGCGAAATGATGCTCAGCGGCGATTACCTCGCCCCGCACGTGAACGGCAAACCGTATACCGAAAAGCCGCCATTGCTCTTCTGGGCAATTGCGCTCGCATCCGCTCCATTCGGCGAGTTAAATGCAATCACCGCGCATATCCCGACGCTGCTCTCCGCCCTGATCGTCCTTGCGTTAACCTTCGCCCTGGCCCAACAACTCTTCGACCGCCGCACGGCATGGCTGGCAATCGCCGTGCTCGCCACCTTCGGCCGCTTTTGGTGGCAGGCGCGCACCGTGCAAATCGACATGCTACTCACCGCGTGCTTGACGGGCGCGCTCTACTGTTTCTGGCGCTGGCATAACGACCGCAAACCAATCGTCCTCGCCGCGTTCTACGCGCTCATCGCACTTGCCGTGTATGCGAAGGGTCCGCCCGGCCTCGTGTTCCCGCTGCTGCTGATATTCGCGTTCTACTGGAAACAGCGCGAAGACCGCCGCAAGACCCACTGGATTCTCGGCACGCTCGCCGTCATCGGCGCGATCGCGTTGTGGCTCATCCCGGCGCGCGCCGCGATTGCCGGCGCCACGGAAAGCTCCGCCCAATCGGAAATTGGCTCGAGCCTCTTTCGCCAAACGCTCGGACGTTTCGTACTGGGCGTCAGCCACGCCGAAATGCCGTGGTATTACTTGCTCAATCTGCCGGTCGATCTGCTCCCGTGGACTTTATTCGTTCCGTACACGATCATTTTCGCATGGCGCTATCGCCGCGCAAACGTGTCGATGCGCTTGCTGCTGGCGTGGACCATTCCCGCGCTCGTTTTCTTCAGCATCTGCGTCGGCAAGCGCGCGCTGTATCTGCTGCCGCTCTATCCGGCCTTCGCGATCCTCGTCAGCCGGAGCGTCTTCGATCTGTATGACGCTAACCGAGAAACCTGGCTCCGGCGTACGCGCTATGTATGGTTCGGATTCGTCGCGCTGACTGCCGTCGCGCCGTTCGCCGTCCTGTTGACCGAATACGCCGATGCATTCACGCCGTGGGCGCTCCTCATTACGGCGGGTTCGGCATTCGCGATCGCCGTTTACGTTTGGTTGAAGCGCGCGCAATCGCCCCTCGCGTTCCCGAAAGCCGTCGCGTTGCATGCCGCATTGATTCAAATCGCGGCGGGCTTCGTCGTATTGCCGGCAATCAATCCCTACAAATCCGCGCGCGAGTTCTGTGCGCCCATGCGCGCGATCAACGAAGCCGGTCACGAGTACGATCTCTTTTCGCTCGGTTTTTCCCGCGAGGAGTACATCTTCTATTCGGAACGGTTTCATACGACCGTGGTATATGAGCAGCTCGATATCGAATTGCCCGAAAATAGCGGCGATATCGACAAACTACGACTGCAAGTCGAATTGAGACGCGGCCTCTCGCGCGCGATGCGCGATGTCGCAATCGTGAACTTCGAATCCGTCACGCCGGCGGAACGCGAAGCATTGCACGCGCAAATGGACCGCGTCCTCGCGGAAAGCGAACTCCCGCGAGAAGTGACGGACGCGTTTCTCGCCGCGCTGCACGTCGAAGCGCGGCGATTGCTCGACGCTCCCGAACGCCCCAAACTCGTCATCGTGCAGGAAGAGGACTACAAGTGGCTGCTGCCGATCCTCAACGAGTTGGATGCCTACACGGTACTCAAACGCATGCCCGTTGGCTCACGCGAAATGCTGCTCCTCGCAAACCCCGCTGGAATCGAACTCTATAATTCCGTAACGTGACGCGATGAAACCTCGCCCGCTGGTCTGGGTCGCCACGGCATTCGTCCTCGGCGCGTGGCTAGCCGCGCGCGGCCTTCTGCCCGGCTTCGTTGTCCCCTTCACGCTCGCATCCGCGGGTCTCCTCGCCGCGACGCTCCTCTCGCGCCGGAGCATGCGAGGCGTCAACCCCTGGCCCATCGCGCCGATCTGTATCGCGATCTGCGGCGCCGCGGCGTTGTACTGGAACGCGAGGCACCAGGCGCCGCCCGGCGATCCGCTCAGCCGCCTCGCCGTGACGCTGCCCGAGAATTTGCCGTTGGAACTCGAAGGCGTCGTCCGCAGCGCGGAAATCGTCCTGCCCATCGACGACTACACGCAAGTGCTCGTCGACGTGGATCGAATCCAAATTCCCGCGCGCGGCGTCGACACCTCAGTATCCGGCGGCCTGCTCGTGCGATGGTCCAATCCGGATCGCGCGCTCTTCGCCGGAGATCGCGTCGCGATCCGCGGCACGGTCGAATTGGACCTCAGCCGCATCAACCCTTCCACGCCAAGCTACGAGGATTACTTGCGGCGTCATGGTGTACATTCTGCCGTCCGCGTGCGCGGCCCGCTCGGCATCACGCTCCTCGAAACGGCGCCAGCTTGGCAACCGATGGCCGCGATCTCGCGCTTTCGAAATGACTTGGCCCATCGTCTCGCCGCGGTGATGCCGGAATCCGCGATGCCGTTCGTGCTCACGGTCTGGCTCGGCGATCGCCAGCGCACCGACAGCGCCGAATACGAGGCCTACGTCCACTCCGGCACCGCGCACATCCTTTCGGTTTCCGGCGTCCACACCGCCATCATCTGGGCCACGCTACGGCTCATCCTGGGCGTCGTGTTCGGCGGCAGCCGCCCGCGCCTCCGCGGCATCATCTCGATGACGTCCGTCTTTCTCTTCGCGCTGATGGCCGGCGCGAGCGTGCCCAGTTTGCGCGCGGCGGCGATGGTCGCGATCTACGTGTTGGCCGATGTCTTCGATCGCGAACCCGACGCGCCCACGGCGCTCAGCCTGTCCGCCCTCGGATTCATCGGTTACGATCCCGATAACCTATTCGACGCGAGTTTCCAACTATCGTTTCTCAGCATCGCATCGATTCTGCTGTTTACCAAGCCGATCGAAACGAGGCTCATCGCGTTACCGCAATGGCTCCGGGTCAACTTGGCGACGGGCATCGCCGTTCAGTTCCTGCCGTTGCCCATCGCGCTCAGCATCTTCGGCGTGTTCCCCATCGTCGCGCCGCTGGTCAATCTGCTCGTCGTGCCGCTCCTCGGGATTGTGCTCTGGCTCAGTTTCTTGACCTCGTTTTTCGCGCTGATCCGTTTTCCAGCCGACATACTCTTCGCGCACGCCACCGCATTTCCCATTCACGCAATAAAAATTCTCGCGACCTGGTCTGCCAGTGTACCCGCGTTTCGGCCGCTGCTTTCCGCCCCGTCGACACTTGCCATCGTCGCGTATTGCGTCGCCGTGGCATGCCTATTCATGGCCCTCACGGCCCGGCGCCGCCCCGTCTGGATCGCAGGAACGCTGGCCGCATTCGTCGCGACCTTCGCCCTATGGACCCCGTTACGCCTTCCCGCCGAGGTCGTCTTTCTCGACGTGAGCCACGGCGACGCGACCTTCGTCCGTTCGCCCGGCGGCGACACCATGCTCGTCGATGCGGGCAATCGCAGCGAATACGGCGACACAGGCCAACGCGTCGTCGCCCCGTTCTTGCGTTCCAATCACGTCAAGCGTCTCGACTACGTCGTCATCACCCACGACGACCTCGACCACATCGGCGGCATTCCGTATGTCCTGCGACACTACGACGTCGGTACCGTCTGCGTCGCACCCTTCGTAACGGGTTCCGAACTCGAAACCGAAGTGAAACGGATTTGCGCCGAACGGGGGATTCCAATCCGAGTGTTGGCGCGAGGCGATGCCTTGTCACTCGCGGGCGCTCAGGCGGAAGTGCTCCATCCGCCGCGCGACAACCCCGGCTCGAACAACGACAACTCGATCGTCCTGCGGGTGACTTGGCCGGGACTCAACGTACTCCTGACCGGCGATATCGAAATCGACGCCGAACGACGCTTAGCCGAAACCAATTGCGACACTGATATTCTGAAGATTCCCCATCACGGCTCCCAGACCTCCAGCTCGCGCCTCTTGCTCAACGCAACAACCCCGATCGACGCGATCGTCTCAACCGGCCGGCGCCCCGGCGGAAAAGTCTTACGCGAATCAGTGCTCAGCCGCTACAAGGAATTGGGAATCCGCGTCCACCGAACCGACTACCACGGCGGCATTCGCATCCGTGCCTCAGACAACGCGGTCCCATTTCACGTAGAATCCGCCCGCGACCTGCGAGGCTACCCCCACCGCTGATCGACCGCCACAACATTTTCGTTCCCGTTCCCGTTCTCGTTCTTCGTAATCGTAATCGTAATCGTAATCGTAATCGTAATCGTAAAAAGGCTTATATCCGATTCTCACAATAAAATTCCCCGCACGAAAACGACGCGCTCGTCATCGTCATCGTGCTCGTCATCGAACTAAATTCGTAGCCAAACTTCGGCCAATCCCCCACGTCAAAAGGTCTCGTCCCATCCTCCCCACCCTCCGCAAATACGCCCGCCTCAGCGCAACCCTCCCATGGATTGTCGTCCTCTTCGCAATCCGCTTCGCGCTATCCCCAACGCGATTCCTCTTTCCGAAGTGGGAACGCTCCGCCCGCCGCCGCCTCTTCATGGTTTGTTCCGCCGGCATCGTCCGCCTCGCCGGCATCCGCGTGACCGTGCACGGCACTCCCCCCGCCGCGCCCTTCTTTCTCGTCACGAATCACATCAGCTTCCTCGACGTATTCGTCCTCGCATCGAAACTCGGATGCGTTTTCGTCTCCCGCGGCGACCTGCGCAATTGGCCCGTGTTCGGCTTCATGTCGCACCAGATGAACACAATCTTCATCGATCGCGAACGCATGCGCGACACCGTCCGCGTCAACGAACTCATCGCAAGCGTGCTCACCGAAGGCCACGGCATCGTCGTCTTCCCCGAAGGCGGCGTCTCTCAGGAGAACCGCGTGCTGCCGTTCAAAGCCGCGTTGCTCGACGCCCCCGCGCGACTCGGCATCCCCATCCACTACGGCGTCATTCACTACGCAACATTGCCCGGCGATCCGCCGGCCTCAGCAGTCGCGATCTGGCGCGACGGGGTCACCTTCCTCCAACACTACTTCGCATTCGCGACACTACGTCGCGTCGACGCCGTCATCACGTTTGCTCCAAATCCCATCGCCGGAGTCGACCGCAAACAACTCGCGTCCGCGCTGCACGATGCCGTGTCGGCACTGTACGAACCGCTGGTTTGAGCGCATTCGCAAAAACAGTCGCGTTTAGATTCCGCACCTCTCGAAGGATTAACGATTTTCAACTGGATTCCTCAGCTTTTATGCCACTTTTCCCTTGTTAAATTCGGCGCTACCGCGTAAAGTGGTTGTACGTGGCTGAAGCGTTTCGGGGATAACGGAGAGAAGGAGTGTTGTAATGAGAGTTGTGTTCGTAATTGGCGTGATCGCCCTCAGTGCATCGGCAATGGGCCAGACCGTATTCGACGTCACATTGGACGGCGCTCAGGTCCCCGTCGCGAGTCCGTACACGGGCAGTGGCACCGTGACGCTCAATCAGGCGCAAAATCAAATGACGATTTCGATCACCCATGACATTCCGGCCGTCGACGTGCAGGATGGCCACATCCATCAAGGCGCGGTTGGCGTCAATGGCGGAATCATCTTCCCGTTCTCGGGCGGCGGTGTGAGTCCGATTAACGAAGTCATTGCGATAAGCCCGGGGCAGGTTACCACGCTCTTCGCCGAGGGATACTACGTCAACATCCACACGGACGACTTCCCCTCAGGCGAAATCCGCGGGCAAATCGTCGCTCAACCCGCACAGCTTCCGATGAATCTCTCCGTCGCCTCCTCGTGGAAATTGCTTGTGCTGGCTGGATCGCTAATCGCCGCGGCGGGATTCTTCGTGGCCAATCGCAAACTGTCGGTCGCGCGAATCACCCGATAACGCCACCACACCTTCACCCTTTTAAACACTGAACGAAACTTCCGGGATACCGAGCAGGTATGCCCGGTGGTGTGAGAGGGGGAGGATGCACCTCCCCCTACTCGATTTTTGCGCTCGCTTTGTTGCGTGTATTACTTCTTCGCCATCGCGAGAATCTTCTTCGGAACGTCGCCGTAGACGGGTCCGTTTTCCTTGAATATCTCCGTAATCAGGAGATCGATTTCCTTCTTCGTCAGCCCCGCCGCTTTCGCCTCTTGCGCCACTTCATGCACCCGCGGCAACAGCGATTCCTGGCAATGGATGCGGCAAGCCTTCGCCGCATCTTCCTTCACGAAGCAACCCATCCCGCGGCGCGTGTAAATCAGGCCCATGACATCGAGGTCGCGGTAGGCCTTCGTCACCGT
>JBGTJY010001032.1:0-9475 GCA_041744855.1 Candidatus Hydrogenedentales bacterium | reverse complement strand
GTTCCCATCAAGATTTGTTACAAAGAGATCGTGTTCGACGCGGCGTTCAGGGCAGACTTAATCATTGAGGGCAAAGTACTCCTTGAACTGAAATCTATCGAGCAAATTAACAACGCTCACCGAAAACAACTCCAAACGTATCTAAAACTAGGCGGATATAAGCTAGGATATATCCTCAACTTCGGAGCAGCACTTTTAAAAGACGGAATAGTCCGGGCAGTAAACGGTCTCCCCGAATGACTTCGTTCCAATCCCAAAACTCTCCGCGCCTCAGCGTCTCTGCGCGAGAAACTAGGACGAAAACGTGATCGCCCCCTACGGCGAATGGAAATCCCCAATTACCGCGGAGAGTCTCTCCGCCGCGACGGTGCGCCTGGGCGAACCCCACCCGGACGCCGATGCCGTTTACTGGCTCGAGTCCCGGCCGCAAGAGCGCGGCCGCAGCGTGCTCATGAGTAAGATCGCCGCGGAATCTCCCCGTGAAGTATTGCCGGCCGAGTTCAACGTGCGCACGCAAGTCCACGAGTACGGCGGCGGCGCATACGCGGTGCGCGACGCCTTGGTCGTCTTCTCGAACTTCGCGGATTCCCGCGTGTATGTCATGGACGGCAAAAACGTTCGCCCGCTAACCGAGGCAGATGGCCGCCGTTTCGCGGACTTCCAATTCGTTCCCAATCAGCGGCGCGTGCCGAATCAGCGTCGCGTGCTCGCCGTGTGTGAGGCCCATTTGGATAACGCCGACCCGGTAAACAGCATCGCGCTTCTGGACCTCGATTCGGGCGACATCACAACCGTGGTCTCCGGGAACGACTTCTACTCGAACGCCAGGGTCAGTCCCGATGGCAGTCAAATCCTGTGGCTCACATGGAATCACCCGAACATGCCCTGGGACGGCACGGAACTGTGGGTGGCGGCATGGCACGCCGACGGCAAAATCTCGAATGCGCGGCGGATTGCCGGCGGCAAAGACGAATCGATCTTTCAGCCGGAATGGACCGCGGACGGCCGGATCGTCTTCGTTTCCGATCGCACTGGTTGGTGGAATCTGTACAACTGGGACGGACGCGAGGTGAAAGCGCTCTATCCCCTGAAGGCCGAATTCGGCGAGCCGCAGTGGGTATTCGGTCAGTCGACCTACGTCGTGATGGATGCGAGTCGCCTCGTGGCGACCTATCACGGCGCCGACGGCGATCGGCTCGGCTTGTTGGACATCGCAAGTTCGGTATGGACGCCCGTCAACCTGCCGCACTCGACGATCGCTTCGCTCGTGCGGGCGGGCGATGCGATTGTCTATCTCGGATCGAGCCCGACGACCGAGGCCGAACTGGTTCGCTTCGATCTCGGTACCCATGCGATGGAAGTGCTCGCGCGCACGCGGGAATCGAGCGTCGATGCAGCCGTCATGTCTCGCGCCGAGCCAATCGAATTTCCAACTACGGGCGGCCTGATTGCGCACGCCTACTTTTATCCGCCGAAGAATGATGAATACAGCGCGCCCTCCGGCGAGCAGCCGCCCTTGTTGGTGTTGAGTCACGGCGGGCCGACGAGCGCGGTCGACGATGCGCTGAATCCACGCATCTTGTTTTGGACAAGCCGCGGCATCGCCGTGGTCGACGTGAACTACGGCGGAAGCACGGGCTACGGCCGTGAATATCGAAACAGACTCCGCGGCAAATGGGGCATTGTCGACGTCGAAGATTGCGTGAGCGCGGTGAAATTTCTCGCCGCGGCAGGCCGGATCGACCCGGAGCGCGTCGCGATTCGCGGCGGGAGCGCGGGGGGATTCACGACGCTCGCCGCGCTGGCGTTCACCGATGTGTTCAAGGCGGGCGCTTCGTACTACGGCGTTGCCGATCTCGAAGCCCTCGCACGCGATACGCACAAATTCGAGTCGCGCTATCTCGACTCGCTGATCGGCCCGTATCCCCAGGATAAAGCGACCTATGAAGCGCGATCGCCGATTCATCATCTCGATGGTCTGGATTGCCCCGTAATTTTCTTTCAGGGTCTCGACGACGCGGTTGTCCCGCCGAACCAATCCGAAATGATGTTCGAAGCGCTAAAAAAGAAGGGCGTGCCGACGGCCTACCTCGCGTTCGAAGGCGAAGGCCACGGATTCCGCCGCGCGGAGAATTTGCAGCGCTCGCTGGAGGCGGAGCTTTATTTCTACGGGAAGGTGTTCGGCTTCAAGCCTGCGGATGCAATCGAAGAAGTGTCGATCCAGAACTTGGGACCAAATTAAACGCCGAGGTCGCGAAGGACGCAGAGGGGGAATGAATGTGAGGAATCGGGGAATTTCCGGGGTCATTGTCGTTGCATGCTTGTTCGGACCGGTTGCTTTCGCATGGAACAAACCGGGCCACATGGTTTCAGCCGCGATCGCGTATGCCGAGCTGAAAGAGAAAAATCCCGATACCATTACGGCCATTGTCGCGTTGCTTCAGTCGCTGCCGGAATCGAAGTCGAAGTGGCGCGGGAAACTCGAGGATGTCGCGCCCGAGGATCGCGAGCTCTTTCTCTTCATGCTCGCGGCGCGCTGGGCCGATGACATTCGAGGGGACCGCGCGTACGACCGCGGCGATTGGCATTACATCAATTACCCATTCAAGCCGAAAGACGAGCCGAATTCCGTGAGAACTCCCACGCCGCCCGCGGCGAATATTCTCCAGGCATATCGCACGAATTTGCAGTTCGCGAAGGATGACAATGCGACTGCGGAGGATCGCGCCATCGCGATCGCGTGGCTATTTCATCTGGTCGGCGACGCGCATCAGCCGCTCCATTCGACTTCGCTATTCACGACGCAATATCCGGAGGGCGACCGCGGCGGCACGCGCTTCTACATTCGCGTCGAGGAAGGCCGCGGGACGATCTCGCTGCACAAATTCTGGGATGGATTGATCATCGGCTCGGAACGGTTTCAGTCGGTGAGGAATCGCGCAACCGAGCTCCGCGCGCGGCCGGAATTCCAGCGCGGCGCCCTGGACGAACTGCGCGAACACGACATGAGGCACTGGCTCAAGGAAGAGAGTTTCGAGCTAGCGAAATCCGCCGCGTATCGGAATGGAAATCTGATTGGCTCGACCGACAGTAAGAACGGCGCGATACTTCCCGCGGGATACACCACGGAGTCGAAGGCGCTCGCGGAGCGCCGGGTCGTGCTCGCGGGTTTGCGGCTTGCAGATGTGTTGCGGGAGGTTTCCGACTAACTACGAACGGCGCGCCGCGAGCAACGCATCCGATCGATCGCGCACGAGTTTCACTTCCGGATTCGAGCCGGGGTTGACGCCGAGCATCAGCGAGTAGCAGTAGACCATGTCGGTCCAGAGCTGGCTGAGCGTCGCCGAATCCAGCAACGTCGGGTCGTCCATCTCGATGGTGATGACGGGCATCTTCGTTGAGAAATGGTCGGCGTTCGCCTTGCCGAGAATGTAATCGACCTCCGCGACGCTGAGCCCCGCGTGCGCGGGATTGAGCGGTTCGAGCGTGCGCACGAGCGGATGCTGGAAGCGATCGTTGCCGCCTTTGCGCAAGAGGAAAATCCCCAGCTTCGTGCGCGCGTTCGCCAGCACGGCCTCGATGTTCAAATGCGAATCGCGTGGCAGGCCGAAGTAGCGCGAAAGCGTGACATCGTTCTCACCTTTCGTGACGCCTTCATTCCAGAATTGCACCAATTCGTCCGCGCTGCTCACGAGCAATTCGTCGTTCGCGCCGAAATAGATGTGGTTGAGGCCGCGGCTCAATTGTGCCGCGCGAATATAGCGCGCCAGCGCGGCCGGCGGCGACGCGGGATCGGTGAGATTCCACGCGCGGATGCATTCGCCGATGCGCTTCCAGTACGCCTCGACGTCCATGCCGAGAAACTTCATCGGCGCGAGCAGCATGGGCGAGAGGTTCTTGCCGAAGCGCCCGGGAATCCGATCGTCCGTCGGCAACAGCAGGCAGTGCGCCTTGTCGCGTTCCGCGAGTTCCGCGAGCGGGCCGGTGTTCGCGAACACGACGCGCTTCGCCGTGCGCGGGAGAAACTCGTGCGTCTTCACGATCTCCTGCGTCTTGCCGCTGCGCGAAAACTCCATGAACAGCGTGTTCTTCGGCGTGCAACCGCGCGGGAGCCGCGTGAGGTCTTTCGGGTTGTTGCAGATGAACCACTCGGGCTTCCCGCCGTTGGCGCGATGGCACTGCTGCATGTAATACCAGAATTGCTCGTTCGCCCCGATGCCGATCGTAACGAGATATTTCGGCGGCGCGGCGAAGTTGGACTTTACGAATTCGTCGAGTTGTTTGCCTTGGTCCGACGTGTAAGCCGCGAGAAAATTATCGACGCCGTTGCGGTAGTAGTCGAGGAACGGGTCGGGCTCATTCACCTTTGCGATCAAGCGTTGCCATTCGGACTCGAGTTTCGCCTGGACGTCGTCGTCCGCAGCGAACGCTTCATCGAGCCGCGGACCAGCCGCGGAAATCGTCAGGCCAAACGCATCGAAACTGGCGCGATTCGACGCCGCAAAGCCGTCGCCGGCGGACGTTGTTGCCGATCCGGAAGGATTCGCAACGCCGACGTTGAGTCCGACCCGCTCGAGCGCATCCACGATTTCCGTTCGGCCTCGGCGATACAGTTCGGCGAGGTCATCCGCGAATCGATCCGTGCCCATGACATCGCGCATCACGGAGGCGATGCGATCACGGGAAATATCCGCCGGGCCGAGCGCGTCCTTCACGATTGACGCGAGTTCGCTCAGCGCGCCGTAGGCCTTGCCTCCGGGTGTGCTGCCGCCGGGCGCGTTCTCATTCGGGCTAATGGTCGGACTCCTTCAATTCGGTGAGCGCGATGGAAAGAGGATGCGCTAGCGATGGACTCGCATGCAAACCTGAATTGCGCTCACGAGAGCCGCTCAAATCTTCTCGGCCGGCAATGCACCACGAAGAGCTCGAAGTACACGAAGTTGTTTCGGAGCATTTAGTTCCGGTTACCGCCGATCACGCCCAGGCGAATCAACCAGTAGAACAACATCAGCAGCGACGAGACCGCGGCGGCGACGTAGGTCAGCGCGGCGGCATCGAGCACTTTTTTCGCGCCTTGCATCTCTTCCACTGTCGTGTATCCGCCGTTGTTCAGCGCAACAAGCGCGCGCTTGCTCGCGTCAAACTCGACCGGTAGCGTCACCAGCGTGAACAGGAACGTGCCGCCGAAAAGCAATAGTCCGATGGTTCCGACGAGTGCCCCCATTGTGTTCGCCATGCCGCCCAGAAAGAGCGACGCAATCAAGACCCAAATGCCAATGCTGGTGCCTAAGCCGGCGACGGGAACAATCGCCGACCGGAATTTCAATGGTCCGTAGTGGTGCGCGTCCTGAATCGCGTGGCCTACCTCATGCGCCGCGACGCCGAATGCCGCCATGCTCTGGCCGCCGTACACCGGCTCGCTCAGACGAAGAACTTTCGACTTCGGGTCGTAGTGATCCGTCAGTTTTCCGTGCACGGGTTCGACCTGCACATCGTGGATGCCATTATCGCGCAGAATACGTTGCGCCACTTCGGCGCCGGTCATACCGGAACGCGTCGTAAGCTGACTGTACTTACGGAACGTCGACTTCACGCGAAAGCTGGCGAACAGACTGAGCGCCATGCCGATGCCGAACAACAACCAATAGAGCCAGTCGAATAACATGGAAGTTTCCCTTCAGCGAATGCAGACAAGTATCAAAAAGAATTACAGTTCATCCGGGCGAAATATTTCCGTCAAGTCATCCGCACGATTCCTACCAGAATGTAGCTGGTTCCTGAAACACGTACCAAGTGGTTGGGATTCCGATTGCCCCCTCCGCAACTTGGACCCCTCTAAGCCAGCGGCTAGTTCGTTGAAGACCAACGATTTACGAAGAGCGCTCGCAACGTACGCATACTGGCATACGGGTTGCATAAGCCCTTCAATCGTTCCACTCAGGAGGATGCGCCCCAATGTCCCAGACAGCCGACTACATGAACCTCCAACCCCTCGACTTCAAACGCGCCGATCGCCCGCAACTATATCCTGAAGTCGTCGTCTCGAGCGAGAGCCTCTTCGGCGATCTCGATCGCGTCAATCCGTTGTTTCGCCAAGCCGCGGAATGTCCGCCAGATTGGAATGAAGACGCTGCCTGAAATTGTTCGAATGCGACGAGCGATCCAATTTTCTATGTGCGGCCGATCCGGTAGCAGGCCTAAGACAGCGGCTGCGGGCCCAAGATCAGCGCCCGCAGCCCTAGAGGCCGCTCGTAATTACGGTCGACCCAGCGCGCATCTGCCCGAGCGCGCATCTGCTAGTATGCCCCTGCCTGCCGCATCTGGCTCGGAGGGGATCGTTGATTGCGTCGACCGCGTAACTTCTCGATCGCGTTGTGCATGCTCGGCGCGCTCGCGGCAACGCTATGGCTCGAACGGAAACTAGCGCACGATCCCGCCTACGTCTATCTCGCGCGTACGGACGCCGCGGAATGGATCGCCTACGACTACGCGCCGCGTCTCGACGCGTACCCGCCGGAAACGAACACGACCTGGTTTCGGACGAGCTTCGGCTCGACCCGGACGCTGCAGGAGGCGGAGCTGAAACTTGTCGCGCTCGAAGACGCATCCGTCTACGTAGATGGAAAACCGATCCATCATGAAGACGGCGGCACTTCGGCGAATTGGAAAATCCCGCGCGGCATTGCACTCCGTGAATTCGCCGCACACGGAAGGCAACACGAACTAAGCGTCCGCGTGAGTCGGCGCGGCGGACATCCCGCGATGAAGGCCGAGTGCACGGCTCTCGGCATCGCAACGGACGACACGTGGAGCGCATCGCTCGACGGCGTCAATTGGTCGCCCGCGATCACGCTCACCGGCAAGCCAAAGCCAACCGCCGAATCGCGCAGCGTGATGCCGGTTCGGCAGGCCCTCCCCCACGCTCTCATTCCGGTCCTCATCGGATTCGCCGCCGGAGTTTCGCTCACAGTCGTTAGTCGCAGAGCGGGTCTCGTCGCGGTGTCGTTGCATTACTTCGCGACACCGGAAAGATTCCGATTCGTCGTCCTCGCAATCGCGTCGATACTGTTCCTGAACAACGCAATTCGATTTCCGGGTCTAACCGGATTCGACGCGCAGCACCACGTCGACTACATCCGATTCATCCTCGAACGCGACGCGCTGCCGCTCGCATCCGATGGCTGGCAGATGTTCCAAACGCCGCTGTTCTATGTGGTCGCCGCCGGACCGTACGCGCTCGGCAACGCTTTGTTTGGAGAAACAGCCGCGATTCTCAGCGTCCGCCTCATCGTCTTCCTGAGCGCGCTGGGCCTCATCGAAGTCACCTACCGCGCCGCGCGGACCGTATGGCCCGGCGACGACTTCGCCCAGCGAGTCGCGACAATCGTCGCCGCAGCGATGCCGATGAACATCTACATGGCGCACGGCGTCGGGAACGAATGCTTCGCGGCGATGCTGACCGCACGTGCGATCCTATTCGCGCTCGAATACGCGGCGGACGAGTCGCGAAGTGTTCGCGCGCTTTTGCTCGTCGGCGTTTCACTTGCCTTCGCGATACTCGCGAAAGTGACCGCCGTGCTACTTCTGCCGCCGGTGCTGCTTTTGATAGGAGTCCGCGCGTATCGAAGCGATCTACTTCGCATCGCCAAATTGAGAACCGTGGCGATCCACTCCGCTGCGTTTCTCACCCCCGTCGCGCTATTGACCACCTGGTATTTCGCGCGAAATTGGCTGCGGCTCGGTTCGCTCGTCGCAACGGGTTGGAATCCAGAACGTGGCATGGCGTGGTGGCAAGACCCGAGTTACCGCAACTGGGCGCAACTCGCGAGTTTCGGAGAGGCGCTGAGCTACCCGATTCACTCCGGCATGGGCTCGCTGTGGGATGGACTCTACTCGACGTTCTGGCTCGACGGCCTCGTGAGCGCGGTCGATGAATCGTGGCGTCCACTTTGGAATATGCCGTACATGCTGTCGACCGCGTGGTTTGCGATACCGATGACCATCGCGATCCTCTTTGGGCTGCTCGTCACCGCGCGCCGTGTTTGGGCGAATGTCGCCCCGGTCGAACTTTTTGTGTTGGCATCGATTGCCGTCTACATGACGGCATTCGTGATGCTCTATTTGCAGCTACCGATCTACACAACAGTGAAAGCGTCGTATTTGCTCGGATTGATCCCGTGCATCGCGATCTGTTTCGTGAACGGCGTTTCAATCCTCCGAAACTCGCGCATCGGCAGCCGCCTGATCCACGGCTACCTCGGCGCATGGTGCGCATTGACAATCGCCGCGTATTGGATAGGTTCGTAGTTCCCCATTCATGCGGCGGGATCGGAGCATGCGACGTCCCCATTCCACCCCCCCGTCGCATAAATGCGGAACTCCGAACCTTCGCCGATCAGCTCCACACGATGATCTGTTATGATTGAATTCCAGAATCTCACTGAGACCGGACTTCGTCGTGGCATTCGTAATTCAATCGGAATCCCCGCCGCTCCGCGAGGACAACGACGGCGCATTGAGGGTCGGCTCGTCGCGGGTCTTGCTCGAGATGGTGATTCACGCGTTTCAAGATGGCGCCACGCCGGAGGCCATTCTGCAAAGTTATTCGACGCTGACCCTATCGGATGTCTACTCGGTAATCGGGTACTACTTGCGACACCCGGACGAGATCGACGCCTATCTTGAGCAGCGCGAGCGAATAGCGGCGAGGGTTCGGCAGGAAATCGATGCGGCCCAGCCCGATCTGGTTGGTATCCGAGCCCGCTTGCGTTCGAAACGCAGATAGCCGCCCCGCAGTTGCGATTGCTCGCGGACGAGAACTTTAACGGAGACGTCGTGCGAGGGCTCTTGTTACGAGTGCCTTCACTTAACCTCGTCCGCGTGCAGGATGTGGAACTGCGGGGAGCGGACGACGCCGAGGTCCTGAGGTGGGCGGCCGTCGAAATGAGAATCGTCCTGACCCATGATCGCGCGACAATGCCTCCCCTGGCGCGTCAACGCGTAACAAGTAAGGACCCGATGCCAGGCGTGTTCGTACTCAGCGACCGCATGCCAATCGGCGCCGCCATCGAAGAAATTCTCTTCCTCGCGAAGTGCAGTGATCAAGCCGAATGGTTAGGGCAGGTTGTCCACTTACCCTTTGACTACCCTCCCGACTCGCGTCGTTTTGCCGCTCCATGGATTGAGATTAATCACTCGGACCCTCGGGCACCAACTCATTTGCAGTATCACCGTCCCCCGCGCCGACGCTGCCTCGGCCCTCCGGATCGGTGTATCGCATCCACGCGAACATCATTTCCGCCGTCGTGGGACGTCCCCACGTTACCGTCGCGGTGGGGTCCGGGTTGTACGGGTTCGCGTCGGAATTGTCCCACGTTCCCGTCATCTCCAGGCGCGTGCCCTTCGGGACGAATTTGTACTCCGCGTATTCGTACGTCGTCTGCCAATTGAAATCGTACTTCGGAACGTCGAGGAG
>JBGTJY010001031.1:0-1542 GCA_041744855.1 Candidatus Hydrogenedentales bacterium | reverse complement strand
CTGCCGTGCATAAAGCCACGAGAAGAGCCGCTTCGCGCGCGGAGTGAGCCGCGTTTTGTTAAAGGCGTCGCCGGCCTTGCGAGCGACTTCCACGAACGTCGGATATGGATGAATCGCGGCGGCGACTTTGCTCAGGCCGAGCTTCGCGTGCATCGCCAGCACGTGCGGTTGAAGCAAATCGCCCGCGTGCTCCGCGACGATCGTCGCGCCGAGAATGCGATCCGTGCCCTTGCGTGTCAGCACTTTGGCGAAACCCGTCGTGGCATTCTCCACCACCGCGCGATCCACATCGGCCATCGACTGCCGGTAAAGATCGTAAGCGATCCCTTGCTGATTCGCCTCCGTCTCACTCAGGCCGACGCGCGCGATTTCCGGGTCGGTGAAAGTGGCCCACGGCACCACGGAGTAGTCCGCGCGCTGTCGCAGAAGCTGTAGCGGCATGAGGATATTCCGCACGACGATGCGCGCTTGGTAGTCCGCCATGTGCGTGAATAGAAAGCGGCCCGTGATGTCGCCCGCGGCATATATGTGCGGCTGCGAAGTTTGCAGATAGTCATTCACCTCGACGCCGCGGTTGTTCGCGCGCACGCCCGCTGCATCTAGGCCAAGCGTTTCGATATTTGGGGTGCGTCCCGCGGCGAGGAGCAGCGCGTCGAACTCCACTCCGAGCGTCGTCTCGCCCGCGCGCATCGTCGCCACGCCGCTTCTTTCGCCGCGCGGCTCAACCGCTTGCACCTCGGCGTTGGTGAGCACGTTGACGGCATCGCTTTCCAGCGTCTTGAGCAAGAGTTCGGCGGCATCGTGATCTTCTTTCGGCAGCAATTGCCGCCCGCGCTGCACGAGTGTCACCTGCACGCCGAAACGCGCAAAGGCTTGCGCCAGTTCGCAGCCGATAGGCCCGCCGCCGAGCACGAGAAGCCGCGCCGGCTTCTCCTTCAACTCGTCGAAGATCGTCTCGTTGGTGAACGCGCGCACTTCCTCCAACCCAGGAATCGGCGGTCGCGCTGCGTGCGTCCCAGTGGCGATGACGAAGTGCTTGCCGCGCAGCTTGACGCCATCCACGTCCACCTCGTGAGGGGAGAGAAAGCGCGCCTCGCCGCGGAAGACATCGACGCCGAGCGACTCGAAGCGCTCCTGCGAATCATTCGGCTCGATGTGCGCGCGCCGCTCGCGCATCCGCTTGAAGATGCGCGCAAAATCGGCGTTCGGAGACGGCGCGCCAATCCCCCAATCCGCCGCGTGTGAAATGGTATGCACGACGCGCGCGGAGGAAATGAGCGCCTTACTCGGCACGCAACCGAAGTTCAGGCAATCGCCACCCATCTTGTGCCGCTCGATGAGCGCTACGCGCCCGCCAAGACCCGCCGTGCCCGCCGCCGTCACTAGGCCCGCTGTGCCCGCGCCAATGACGACGACGTTATAGACACCGCTGCCTTTCGCCGTGCTCATCGCTGTGCGGGAATCGGCTCAGGCGGAGCGGGCGAGGCCACTGGCAGGTCTGGTGAAGGGGCCACCGGAGCGAGCCCGCACGCGAGGTAGCGG
>JBGTJY010001030.1:0-3541 GCA_041744855.1 Candidatus Hydrogenedentales bacterium | reverse complement strand
GTGTCCCGGTTGCGGCGACTTCGCCGTTCTCGCCTGCTACTACCAAGTCCTCGAGAAACGCCAGCTGGATCACGAAAAGATCGTCACCCTCGCCGGCATCGGCTGCTCCTCGCGCTTTCCGTATTTCGTCAATAGTTACGGCGCCCATTTCATCCACGGCCGCGCCGTTCCGCTTGCCTCGGGCGTGAGCCTCTCGCGTCCCGACCTCCACGTCTTCCTCTTCGGCGGCGACGGCGACGGCTTCTCCATCGGCGGCAACCACCTCGAGCACGGCGCGCGCAAAAATATCAACATGACCTACGTCATCATGGACAACTTCGTCTATGGCCTGACGAAAAAACAGACCTCGCCCACGAGTCCGATCGGTTTCAAATCCAAGACCGACCCGCAAGGCGCGATCGATCACCCGGTCAACCCGATGAAAAAACTCATCTGCGCCGGTGCCACTTTCGTCGCTCGCACCCACGCCTCGCAGGTCAAGCACATGATCGAAATGATCGAACGCGCGATGGATCATCCCGGCTTCAGCGTCATCGAATGCCTGAGCGAGTGCGGCGAATTTTTCCCCGGCGCCTTCGACTCCGCCAACCCGCGCAAAGACGGCGCCTTCACTCTGGTCGACGAGAAAAAATACGATAACACCCCCGAGGACGAGCAACGCCACGACGTCACCGACGAGCTCGCCGCTTACAAGCTCGCGCAGCTCCCATTCCCCGGCGTCTTCGGCGTCTTCTATCAAAGCGATCGCCCGACTAAAAACACGCTCGAGAAAAAATGGGTCGACACCACGCGCGAAAAGCTTGGCCACCCCAGCGACCTACAGCTCCTGCAAAAAACGTTCGACCGGATGAAGTAGCGACCCCCGCTATAGCCGAGCGAAAATGAAAACCCTCGGCCTCGTCGGCGGGATCGGCCCGGAATCGACGGTCGAGTATTACCGCTTCATCCTCGACGGCTATCGTGCCCGCGTCCCGGATGGCAGCGCGCCTCACCTCATCATCGACAGCATCGACGTCAACCGAGGCCTCCGCATGCTGGATGCAGACGACCTCGCCGGCCTAACAAATTACATTTCCGACTCGGTCGATCGCCTGCTGCGCGCCGGCGCCGAGATCGCGCTCATCGCCGCCAACACGCCGCACCTCGTTTTCGACGAAGTCCAACGCCGCGCGTCCATCCCGATGCTCAGCATCGTGCAGGCCACATGCGACCACGCGCGCGGCCACGGCCTTAAACGCCTCGGCCTGCTCGGCACCGGCTTCACGATGCGCGCGCGCTTTTATCCGGAAGTCTTCTCGCGCGTCGGCCTCGAATTGGTCACGCCCGCGGCCGATGAGCAGACCTTCATCCACGAGAAATACATCGGCGAACTGCTCAAGAACAAGTTCCCGCCCGCCACGCGGGCCGCGATCCTCGACATCATCCACCGCATGCGAACCGACGAGCGCATCGAAGCCATCATCCTCGCCGGCACGGAACTGCCGCTTCTTCTCCGCGGTGCGGAGCCCGAAGGACTCCCGTTCCTCGACACCACCACGATTCACGTGAGCGCTGCGGTCGACGCTATTCTCGCGTGACAAGCAAGCGCCAGCGCGGCGGAGGAAAACTCGCCAACGCTCGACGGCAGAGTGTAAAACCGGTCGATGACCTCCCGCGAGACTCCCATCCAGTGCGCGCGGATGATCGTCCTCGGGATCACGCTCCTGGTTCTCGCCGGTTGTACGAAAAAGAGCGCGCAAGCCGTCGTCCTCGATAAGGAGCACATCGCCGCCGCCGAGAGTTCACCTTCGCCAGCACCCGACCAATCACTCGCTTCCCCAACGCTCGCGGCCGACTCCGAAGCAGCCCCGACCCTGCGCGAACTCCGGCCGGATGAAGTCGTCGTCAACGGCTACGTCATGCACCAGGACGTCCGAGGCACGAGCAGGGATCCGCGCGCCGGCCCCCACGAGTCGTGGCTCGTACGCGTGCAATTCATTTCCGGTGGACGAACCATGACGGTTCACGCCGATCAGGAGCAATATGAAAAGCTGAAGCCGGGCGACCGCGTCGATGTCAGCTATCGCGAAGGAAAATATACCGGGACGGTCTGGGGCTCGGAAATCAAATAGCGAGTCCGCCGCGCCGCGTTCAAATTCCAGGGAGCGGGGCCGCGGCGAAAAGGCAATCAGGTGGCCTTTGAAGGCTTTCCCGCCGCGAGCGGCCCGGCTACTTCCGCGCGTCGAACGACTTCACCTGCCGATAATCGAGAATGAGATCATCGGCCGTGGCGTCAGATCGTGCGCGAACAACAATTCCCATCGATTTGGGTCACCCAAGAATCCAAGGCGGTTTCAGCCCGGCTTGGACCCTACGCGCCCGTGGTTTCCCAGACCATGAAATCGTCCAGGGTCTTCCGGGTTTTGTCGGTAACGAATTCGACCACGGTCGCGTCATCGACGAAGCCGAGAAACGGCACGATGTCCGGCACCAAGTCGTAAGGATCGATCAAGTAGTTGAGCGCAGCCACGATCCAGAGCAGCGCGTCCTGCGAGACCTCTTTGTATTCACCGCGCTCGTGGGCGCGGATCAACCGCAACATCGCCTGGAGATAGGGCCAATTTCCCTTGAACTGCCGCTTGGGCAGCGACGCCGCCTCCTTCGCCGCTTCCGCAAAAAGCGAGCGCAACCCGCCGCCGCCGACGAGACGCATTTCCGCCGATTTCAGCGCGCGGGCGAAAGCCGCGCTGCGCAGCGCCGGTCGCTTATCGGAAATCTCCTCTTCAGCCGCCGACTTCTTTTTCGCCTTCTTCATCCGCTCCATGGAAACAGCTCGCTCCACCCATGAGAAGCCATTTCACCTTCATCCGTCTCACTCATCCTTTTGCGCGTCGCATCAGTTCGTCTTGCGTTTCGTCATTCCACCATCCGCCAGCGTAGTCGGCTCGTTCGCGCTTGAAGCGGCGAATCATTCGATGGATCGTTGACGCGTGAGCAAGGTCGAGCAAATGGAGGAGCAACTGCGAAAGCTTTCGCAAGCGGAGCTTCGTCAGATCCGGGAATGGCTGGACGATTTGATCGAGGACGAGATGGAGTTCACGCCGGAATTCGAACGCTCCATCGAGAAAGCGGAACGAGACATGGCTGGCGGAGTCAGCGCGCGGGTGCGTGAGCCGGAAGGCTCGTGAGTGCCGCGACGCAGGTTTACTACGCGAGTTTCGACGCTGCTTTCTTCAAACTGTCTGCCGCACTTCGCGCGCGGATCGAAGCGGAGATTGATCATATCGGAACCCGCCTCTCGTCGTATCCGCATCATCGACTCACGGGATCGAACCGTTATCGCGCCCGTGTCGGCGACTACCGGATTATCTACACTTTCGAATCAACGGCGAACAGGATCCACCTTCTGGCCGTGGGAAATCGACGAGAGATTTATCGTCAGCTCTGAGTCGGCCTAAGCGGAGCGCGGGACGCTGGCCATTATGTTCGGTCGCGCATGCGTGTGTGCACGGATAGGCCGCGGCGCGGCGACCGCGCAGAATCGGCGGCATGCCGGGCCCAC
>JBGTJY010001029.1:0-3158 GCA_041744855.1 Candidatus Hydrogenedentales bacterium | reverse complement strand
CGCGGGCGAGACGCACGCGGGGCCGCTCAAGGCACCCATTTCCTACGTCGTGCGCTATCAGCGCCCGGCGGAGGACGAGGCCGCGTTCATCGCGCATTACGTTGCGCATCATCCGCAAATCCAGGGGCGCTTCCCCGGCATCCGCAGCGTCATGTGCTACGTGCCGATCAAATGGAGCGACCCCACTCCAATCACGCCGGCAAACTACATGCTCGGAAACGAAGTGGTGTTCGATTCGGTGGAAGCGCTCGAAGCGTCGCTGAACTCGCCCGTGCGCCACGAGCTCCGCGAGGACTTCAAGCGGTTTCCGAAATTCGCGGGAAGAAACACGCACTACGCGATGCGCAGGATGCGGCTGGCGGGGTAGCGCGAGCGGAGCGTGGCGCTATGTCTTGCGGATTGAAATAGCGGATTTTTTCCGCGCGGAGCGAGCCTTTCGATCTTCCAGAATCTTCTTTTCAACTTGCGCCATACCGCGCTCGAATTCTGCCCTCGATTCAGCCATGCGCCTTGCGTATTGCGCCTCACCGCCGGGAAGGACATCCGCGGGGTCGTAGGGAAAGCCGGGGGCCTTCGAACCTCGGTTGATATAGTTGTGCCGCCGCTGCAAGCTCCATGCTGCTGCGTGCCGGCCCACCTTCATTACGGTCTTCCGCGGATCGAGCCACAATGGGCGCCCCGTCTCGGAGTCAATCGCGATGACAAGGTTCGTCGTGAGCTTTTGCACGATTCGAAGCATTTTCATCACGGCCAACTTTTCCTCGGGAACCAGAGCCGAGTAGAAGCAAGCGAGACGTCCGTCGTCGAGCCAAAGGATATCCTCATCCGATCGCGGTACTGGCGGATCAAGCAGGCCCCCTTGTCCGGCGCCATGAAATGTAGAGCAATGGAACCTCATCACGACCGATGGTTCATTGGAGACTAAGTAATTTCCATCGCTGCCGCGAAACCATTCCGGTTTCCAATCGGGCGGCACGAGCCACGCCCTCCAATCGTGCGTTGTCCTTCCGGCCATCGAGTCGAAATATCGGAGCGCTTCATTTTCCGGATTTCGCGAAGGATAAAGCGGCAGGATCGTCCATTCTCCGTCCGCGGCGCGCACATAACGCTCCTTCAAACGCTGCCGATGCAAATCCCAATCGACGAATTGGTGCCAATAGTCGTCCTCGACAAATTTGATCTGCGGAAATGCAGCTCGCAGAGTGGCGGATAGCTCCCCCGCGTCCTCGCGCGTCAAGTAAAGGTCGTCGATTTGGTGCCTTCGACGCGGAAACGGTAGATGCATCAAGCCTACTCGCGCTTTCCGGGCTCGTCCTTCCGGCGAAGGCGGTCGAAAAATCTTTCGATCATTCGAGGAGCCTTGCCCTTGCCGAAGAGACCGGCCTCGATGTCTTTCTTGATTTGTTCGCATAGCGTCTTTGCGAAGTCAATCAGCGCCTTTGGGTCCAATTCCTCGCCTTCTCCTGGCTTCGGAGCCCGCACATGAATGCGGTGGCGATTGATTTCGTTCTGCTCGACTCTGCCGAAATGCCGCTGCTCACGATCAGCGGGTGTGCCATCGGCTTTCGCATCATAGGTGTCGTTGTGAATCCAGATTTCGACCGGGCTTGCTTCAATTCGGATTTTCACAGTTCCATCGTTGAGCGCGTATCCGCTCTTAGCCCGCTTTTTGCCTTCGCTGTCGATAAAGGTCTTGTCCGATCGATATTCTTTGTAGGTGTTGAGGTTGTCGAGCGATGGTGGTCCGCCGGCGATTTCAACCGTTGCATCATCGCCAAGCACATCCTTGCATTTGTCAGCGATCTCTTTGTTGAGTTGAGCATTGGACATTCGCACAGCTGGCTTGCCGCGATTGCCCCAATGGTGGATCGAGCGCGTGAGGGGAATAGCAAGGGGATCGCCTGGTGACGGGACATACTCATACCGCGGTTGCGGTGAAGCCCCGCCCATGGTGCCGCTATCGTTGGCTTTAAATTCAGGCGCGGGAGGAGTTGTCGGGAGGCGTCGCGGGGTTGCACGGGACAATCCGGGCATCTGCGCGCGGTTTATCTCTCTCCCACCGCCGCGCTGAGGCGCCCAGCCGCCATCGAGAAGCCGGCGACCCCACGGGTTGCTAAAATTGGGATCGTATCGGACGGAAGAAATTCCAACCTCGTCCCCGTCGGCAGAGTCGCGATTCGAACGGGGGAGATGGGCCCCGAATTGCAGGCTCGCTGCTGTCGCCGCGCGCTGCTGGTAGTTTGTCCAAGCGGGTAGCGACGCTCGTGTCAGCTGACCTATCGCTTCGTGCAACGCGGCTTCCGTCTCTCCACCGGGCGCGAGCCAGCCGTCGGTCGCCAATCCCCAGTCGCTTTGGAATTTCTTGATGGAAGCCGTCGTGCGCTCGTCGATGAGGCCATGCGGCCGGTCGAACGGGTCCTCGGGCATGTAACCGAGCGCGCCCAACCCGCGCTGAATCCTGCAGACGTCGCCGCTCTCATTCTTGAAACCGTTACCGACAGTCGCATCAATCCTGCCGAGTGGCTCCTGCAACAATCCTGCGCCGCGCGGCTTCCCGAGAATTTGATTGTTGATGGCGCGCTCAGTCGGCCCGACTGGGTTCGCATAGCCGTCTATTTTGAGCCCATTTTGTTCTTGAAATTGCTCAAGCGCGTCAACCATCGGTTCAGTCGTGTAGCGCTGCGGCTCTTTCGAATACTCCAGCGGGGATTGTAGATGCCGATGTCGCGCAGCGCACTATCGAGGGCCTCCACGTCGTCTTCGTCATTGGTCTGACCGCGACCTACAGCGCCAGACAATTTCAGGAGGTTTTGCATGTTTGTTCTCTATTTGTTCAATCGATGTCTGCGGTTGGCCGCTACGGCCATCTGTACCATTCACCTAGCATCGCAAAATCGAGTTGTCAAGTTATAATTCCTATAATGGGATCAGATGCTGGAATATGGCCCCTTCGTCAACTCGGCAAATGCCGCGCCAGGATCTTCGTGTAATCCGTTGGCCGCGTGATGTAGGGGTAGTGCCCGCCGCGCGGCAGGCGGTAAAGCGTTGCGCGCGGATACTTGCGGCGCATCGCCTTCTGCGCAGGCGCGCGGGATCAGGGGATCGTCGGCGCATTCGATGATCACGGTGCGCGCCTGCGGCAGCGCGAGGCGGGGCAC
>JBGTJY010001028.1:0-3097 GCA_041744855.1 Candidatus Hydrogenedentales bacterium | reverse complement strand
CGTGGCGTGCCGAAGCGCGGAGTGCTTCGATTCCCCACTGGCAACAACTCGCCCAGGCCGCCCAGGGCGAGGTCGTCTACGCTGTCGGCGGCGGGTTGGCCACGGACGCGGCGAAGTACGTCGCCGCACAAAAAAACTTGCCGTTAGTTTGCATCCCGACCGCGCTAACGGTCGACGCCTTTTTCACGTGGGCGTCCGGTTATCGGGACCAAGGCTGCGTTCGCTACATAGAAACGAAGCCGCCGGACGCCGTGATCGCCGACTTGGCCGTGCTCGCCGCTGCCCCCGAACAGTTACGCGCAGCGGGACTGTGCGACGTCCTCTCCATCGCGACGGGCTGCGCGGATTGGGAGCTCGCCGATCGGGTCTCGATGAATCCCCCGCATTGCCCATACCGCTCGTCGATCGCGGCGACGGCGCGAGGCATCCTCGGCGAGGGACTCGCCTGTGCAGAGGCCGCCGGCCGCGGCGATTCGCAAGGCATCCAGTGCGTGCTCGAGTGTCTCGCCATGGAAGTGCAGCTCTGCAACATCATCGGTCACTCCCGGCCTGAAGAGGGTAGCGAACACTACTTCGCCTATGCCGTGGAGGAAACGATGGGGAGTGGAATGCCGCACGGCGACGTCGTCGGGCCCGGAATCGTTCTCATGGCCCACGCCCAGGGGCAGGATAGCGGCACCCTCGAACGCGCACTGCGCCACGCCAACGTTCCTCTCGACAGAATCCCCCAGAACGTCGTCGCTGACACGCTCGCGCGCCTCGCTGACTACAGCCGCGCGCACGAACTACCGTACGGAATCGCCCACACGCTGCACCCGCACGCCGCGGGCACGCTGTCGCGAACTCGCTTGTAAAGGCCATGTCGTGCGAACCGACCGCGTCAACCAGGCGTGCTCCTCAGTTTCGGAATCCCCCGCGCGGATTCTCGATGCGTTGCGAGCGTTGAGCACTTCTATGCCGACGAGATTTCCCTGCTTGTCGTAATCGAGAATGAAGCCGGGCTTGTCCTCGTCGCTTTCCTCGATCGGTACGTCGCGGAACAGAATTCGCAACACGTCGACTTCAGGATCCTAGGTCACTTTCATGTGGCCTCACCCTTTCCAAATTCCATCCGCGCGCAGATCGGTTGCCGTTCGATCGAGGGCTTTTTTGAGTTGTTCCATCGCGAAGTCGACTTCCGATTTCGTGAGCACGAGCGGCGGGGCCATGGCGATCGCGTTTTGGATTGGGCGCGCGATCACGTTGTATTCGAGCAGGCGGTTGTAGACTTTTCGCGCGACCGCGAGCTTCGGGTCGAAGGGGGTGCGCTTCAATTTGTCGGCGACGAGTTCCGCGCTGGCGATCATGCCGATGCCGCGGATGTCGCCGATGAGCGGGTGCGCGGTGCAGGTTTCGCGGAGGCGTTTTTGCAGGTACGCGCCGACGGTTTGCGCGTTGTCGAGCAGGCCTTCGTCTTCGATGATGGACAGACTGGTTAGCGCGGCGGCTGCGGCGATTGGGTGACCCGTGTAGGTGTGGCCGTGCGCGAGCATAGTGGGCGCGGTTTTCAGCACATCCCAAACGCGATCGGAGAGGAGCGACGCGGACATGGGGATGTAGCCGCTGGTCAGGCCTTTTGCGAGCGTCACGATCTCGGGCTCCAGTCCGAACATGTCCGAGGCGAACATGGCGCCGAGCCGGCCGAACGCGCAGATGACTTCGTCGGCGATGAAGAGGACATCGTGTTTGCGCAGGACCATTTGGATCGCTTCGAAATAACCGTCCGGTGGCGGGACGACGCCTGCCGCGCCCATCACCGGTTCCGCGATGAATGCCGCGACCGTTTCGGGATCCTCTTGCTGAATGCGCTCGTCGAGTTCGCGGGCGAGGCGGGCCGAGAATTCGCGTTCGGTTTCACCGGGGCGGCCATCGAAATAGAAATGCGGGCGGCCTACGTGGATGAATCGCTCGAACGGCAAATCGAAATGCGCATGCATGTGCGGTAGACCGCAGAGGCTCGCGGCAATGCCCGTCGTGCCGTGGAACGCGCCGTGGCGCGCGATGATCTTTTTCTTCGCGGGTTTGCCCCGCAGATTGTTGTAGAGCCAAACGAACTTGATGTTGGTGTCGTTGGCTTCCGATCCGGAATTGCAGAAGAAGACCTTGTTCAGTCCGGCGGGCGCGCGTTGGGCTAGTTCGTCGGCGAGTTGCGCGGCGGGTTCGTTGGCTAGGCCCATAAAACTGTGGTAGTAGCACAGTTTTTCCGTTTGCGCGCGGATGGCCTCGACCATGCGCGGGTGGCCGTAGCCGACGTTGACGCACCAGAGGCCCGCCATGGTGTCAAGGTATTCGCGGCCGGCTTTGTCGTAGACGCGGGTGCCTTTCGCGCCGACGATAAAATGCGGACCCGATTGCTGGTGTTCCGCGATCGACGTGAAGGGATGGAGCACGTGGTCGCGATCGAGGTCTTCGATGGGCGGCGCAACGGTTTGGGTAACGCTCATGATCGGCGGCTCCTCGCGATGGGATGTGATAGTCAGACTACGTAGAATACAGGATATGCAGACTGCAGGTCTTCCGATCGACGCGCGATGAACACATCTTTGATCGATAGTATTCACGGCACTTTCAGCCAGTTTGGCGTATCGCCCGGCGACGATGCGGTACTTGTCGGCGTATCTGGCGGCGCGGATTCGGTGTCCCTGCTGGCTGCGATGCACGCGCTGCGCTATCGCTGCGTTGCGGGGCACGTCGAGCACAATCTACGCGGCGAGGAAGGTCTCGAGGACGCGCGGTTCGTAGAACGCGTGGCCCAGCAACTTGGTGTCGCGTTCGCGATTGGGCACGTCGACGTGCTCGCGGAAGCGGAACATTCCTCGAAATCGATCGAGATGATTGCGCGGCGTCTCCGTTACGATAGCCTTGCGGCGATGGCGCGCGAGCATTCGGCAGTGGCGATCGCGACGGCGCATCACGCGGACGATCAGGCGGAAACGGTGCTGTTGCGCGTGTTGCGCGGGGCTTCGCCGAAAGGGCTTGCCGGGATTCCGGTGCGCGGGGAATGGGGCGGCGTTCCGATCATTCGTCCGCTATTGCACGTGGATCGCGCGTCGATTTT
>JBGTJY010001027.1:0-6373 GCA_041744855.1 Candidatus Hydrogenedentales bacterium | reverse complement strand
GCCGCGCGCAACGTGTACGTTCCCGAGTCGAGCCCCCGCACGCGCACCCGGACGCCCTCGCGAAGCCGGCCTTCATCGCCTTTCGACGGCGGCGGCGCCAACGGCAGTCGCTCGAGTGTCACGCGAAATGCATCGACTGTTTCCGTGTCTTCGATTTGCTCGATCGTCGCGCCCTCAGCCGAACCCGACGCGGATTTCAGATCAATTTCCAACTGTACCGGCGCAGATACAAAGCCCAATTGGTCGAGCATATGCTGCGAGACCAGCCAATATCCGTAGGCCTCCATGTGCACGCCATTGAACGTAATCGGCGTGTGATCGGCCTCATTCATTTCATCCTTCAGGGGTCGAAACAAATCCACGAACGGAATCTCGAGATTGCCCGCGATCCGTTCCATCGCTTCCGTATACTCGCCGATCTCGTTGTTCCGTTGCTTCGGGTCCGGCAACCCCTCGGGCCGTTCCTGCGGCAACGGCGACACCAACACGAGCCGCGGCGTCGTTTCGCCGTTGTAATGTCGCCCACGCATGTCCTCGAGAAGCGTCGCCAGATTCTTCTCGAAGTCCGCGAGACCTCCTGATGCGGCGAACGATTCGTTCAGCCCGTAGCAAACGAATATCACGTCGGCCTTCTGTTTCGCGAGGTGGTCATGCATCGTCCCGAAGTCCAGCGGGCGCGGCTGCAAATTGATCTCGTCCGCGGACCATCCCAGATTCCTAAACGTAAGCTGGAGCTCCGGAAATTGCACGGCGAGCGCCTGCTCGAAGTAACCGTAGTAGCGCATCCGCTCCGCGAAGGTATTGCCGAGAAAAATAACGCGGTCGTCCTTGCGCAGTTCGAGTCTCGGTTCGGTTTGTGCTTGCACGCGCGCGCCGCAAAAGACGATTGCGCACCACAGCGCGATGACGATACCCGCGGGCAGCTTTGCGCGAGACATTTGACTGAACATGGCTTCCCTCGAAATCCGATAAACGATCGCACAGCCCAATGCGCGCGAGAATCGTAACAACCTCGCCGCAGTCGATCAATGCTACATCCCCCGTCGAGGCGGGACTTGCTATCGACTCGGTTATACTCTGCGCTCGCTCTCGCACGATTGCTCAATGTCTCCTGCTCTCCAAATTTTTCCCGGCGTCAAGACCGATCCCATTCACTACCGCTATTCCTACGCCTGGCTATTCGACTTGATGGCCCAGGAAGGCGTCCACGACGTCCAGTTCGGCACCTTCGTCGAGTTGTATCACCTCGGCGATGGTTTTTTTGAAGACGTACGCCGCCAAGCCGAAGGACGCGGCCTGAAAATATCCAGCGTCTTCACGAGCCACCGCGAACTGGGCAGCTTTTTCATCGATGCGCCGGACATGGAAAAGGTGGGCCGGCGAAATTTCGAGCGGCTGATCGAAGTCGGCGCACTGCTGGGCGCGGTTCGCGTCGGCACGAACCCTGGCGCGGCAGATCGCGATCGCATCGAAGAAAAAGCCGCGGGTCTGCGCCGGTACGTGCATCACCTCAAAGAACTCATGGGCTTCGCCCACGAGAAGAAAATCGAGTGTCTCACGATCGAACCCATGTCCTGCCTCGCCGAACCCCCGACGCTCCCCGAAGAAATCGTCACCCTCGCCGATGAATTGACCGCCTACCATCGTGACACGCCGGAGACTGCCGCCGTCGGATACTGCGCGGACGTGTCCCACGGCTACGCCGACGCCGAAGGCAAGGTCGTGCACGACCCCATGAAACTCTTCGAAGCCACGATCCCTTATCTGCGCGAATTTCACGTCCGCAACACCGACGCGAAGTTCGAATCGACCTTCGGCTTCTCGCCCGCCGATCGCGCACGCGGCATCGTCGACCTCGCGCAAGTACGCGCATGCCTGGAGCGCCGCGCGTCTGACCTGCCGACGCCCCAACTCGTAGCCTACCTCGAAATCGGCGGACCCAAATTAGGCCGCGACTACAGCGATCCGAATCTAGGCCCAATGCTCCGCGAATCCCTCCAACACATGCGCGAGGTGTTGTGTCTAGAATCCCGAACCGACATGTAACACCCTTCCGTCAACCACCTAGCAAACGAAACCGTTTCTCGTCATCGTCATCGTCATCGTCATCGTCATCGTCATCGTCATCGTCATCGCCATCAACCCGCGCTTTTGTCCCCGTACCAATCCCACTGATAAAATTTCCCCATGCAAGCCCCCTCCCGAAAAGCTGAATTGGCCTGCCGATTCTACCCCTCCGATCCGGTCACGCTCGAGCGCCAAGTCCTCGCGATGCTAGACGACTCAAGTATCGAGCCGGCCCCCGATCGCGTCGCAGGTTACGCCGCCATCTCCATGGAACGCGCCGCGTGACCGTTCAAGACGTTATCGACGCCGCCGACCGTTTCGCGCCGCCGGGTTTCGCGTACGAGTGGGACCGCGCCGGTCTGGCGACTGGCCACCCCGAAGCCGAAGTCTCCACCGTCCTCGTAACGCTCACCGTGACGCCCGACGCGTTCGAGGCCGCGGTGAAAGCGCACGCGAACATGATCGTCGCCCATCACCCGCTCATCTGGGAGCCGCTCAAATCGCTTCGCGAAGACGACCCCGTCGCGCGCCTCTGCGTCGAAATTGCCGCCGCCGGCATCGCGTGCTATTCCGCGCACACAAGCCTCGATGTCGTGCCCGACGGCGTCAATCACGTGTTGGCCGATCGACTCGACTTAATCGATGTCGCGCAGCTCATCGAAGTGCCGCACGCCAAGTTCGTCAAACTCGTCACCTTCGTACCCGACGCCGATCTCGTGAAAGTCCGCACCGCAATCTGCGACGCCGGCGCGGGCACGATCGGCGACTACACACAGTGCTCGTTCTCGACCGAAGGCATCGGCACGTTCATCCCCGGCGAAAATGCAGACCCGCACGTGGGCAAGAAAAATCGCCTCAATGAAGAGCCCGAGCGACGACTCGAAACCCTCGTCCACAAGGCCCGGCTCCCCACCGTGCTCGAAGCCCTGCTCGAGGCCCATCCCTACGAGGATGTCGCGTATGACATCGTCGAACTCGCCAACGTCTCCGGCGAAATCTCGCTTGGTCTCCGTGGGCGGCTGAGATCCCCGACTACGCTCGACCGATTCGCAGCACACATTTGCCGCGCGCTCGAAGTCTCCCACGTCCGAGTCAGCGGCGATCCGCAACACAAAGTGCGCACTGTGGGCGTGCTTGGCGGCTCGGGTAGCGGCGCCATCGAGCAAATTCCCGATGACATCGACGTGTTCGTCACGGGCGACGTGAAATATCACGACGCATTAAGCGCGCTCGATCGCGGAATCGCGGTAATCGACGCGAGTCATCACGGCACGGAAAAGTGGATCGTCCCGGCGCTCGCGCAATATCTGAAAGACACGCTCAACGAGCTGCGCGTAGGCACCTTCATCGAGCCCGAAACTTTCCGCGCCGTGACCGCGTGATCGATTTGTCCGTCATGCCTGCAGCCACGCTGACGCTAACAACGCACTCCGAAGCGCAAACCGAAGTGCTGGGCTATGCGTTCGCGGCGCTGCTCCAACCCGGCACACTCGTCGCCTTGCGAGGCGATCTCGCCGCCGGCAAAACCTGTTTCACGCGCGGAATCGCCCGCCGCCTCGCGCCCGCCAGCCCCGTCACGAGCCCCACATTCACGCTTGTGAACGAATATGCCGGAGCTCCCGCGCTATTGCACGCGGACCTCTACCGGATCGAAAAACTGAGCGAAGTCCGCGGACTCGGCTACGAAGAACTCTTCGCCCCTGCGGACGCCATCGCCGTCGTCGAATGGGCCGAACGCGCTGAGTCGTTACTACCGGACGCGCGCATCGACATCGCATTCGAGCACGCCGGCGGCGACACGCGCACGATCACTATCGCGCCGACGATCGAGCTACCGGAGTCATGGCAGCAAAAGCTTCAACTCGTCGTCGCCTGAACCTTCTGCGTTACTTGCTGCCCTGCGATGCGCAGCGCGTCCATCAATTCCCGCGTGGTCTGATAGCGTTGCGCCGCGTCCTTGGCGATGCATTTCATCACGACGGCATCGAGATCGCCCGGCACGCCCTCGCCCGTCGCGCTCGGTTTCGGCGGCGTCTCCATCACCTGCCGCCGCATCACGTCGCCCTTGCCAAACACGATGTTGCCCGTCAGCATTTCGTGCAAGATGAGTCCCATCGCGTAGATGTCCGTTCGCGCGTCGCATTCCTGCCCCTGCGCCTGCTCGGGCGACATGTACGCCGGCGTACCCATCACCACGTTGCCCTGCGTGATACGGTTGTCATTCGATTTCGCCAGACCAAAGTCCATCAACTTCACGAGCCCGCCCTTGGCGATCAAAATATTGTCGGGCTTCACATCGCGATGCACGATGCCGCCTTCATGGATCGCGTTCAACGCGCTGCACGCCTGCCCCGCAATGCTCACGCACTCCCGCGGCGTCAGGCGTTTCTTCTGCATCAGGTAGCGCGTCAGGTTCACGCCCTCGACGTACTCCATCGCGATATACGCCTTGCCCTCGCTCGCGCTGATGTCGTAAATGCTCACCACGTTCGGATGCGAAATCTTCGCCGCCGTCCGTGCTTCGCGCACGAAGCGCTTCTTGTAGTCGTCCGATTGATCCACCAACGACCCCAAAAATTTCAGCGCGACTTGCCGATCCAATTGCTTGTCCTTCGCGAGGTACACCACGCCCATCCCCCCGCGCCCCAGCTCCTTCTCGAGCATGTACCGTTCGCCCAGCGTGTTCGCGACGAGCTCCATGACTTTCACGTCGGGATGTTCGCTCGCGGCGGGCTTCGGAATATATTCGGGGCCCCCGACGCCGCTCTCCAGCATCGAAATGCGCGATTCGATATTCGAGATGCGCGTATTCACCTCGCGGAATCCATGCCGCACCGCATCGATCTTCAACAGGATTTCGCGCGACTCCTTCAGTTGACCCAACTGCTCCAACGCAAGCGCCCACATGTAAAAGAAATCCATGTTCCCCTGCTCGACGCGTTTGCCGAGCAGATGATTCGACAAAGTTGCCGCTGCGTGCGCGTAGTCGTGCAACTCGTAGTAGCTGCGGCCCAGTAACGCGCGCGAGGCGTCGAAATTCGCGTCGTTTTCTCCCATCCGTTGCAGCATGCTGATCGTGTCTTTGTACCGCCCGGCATGCGCGTACGCGAGGCCCGCGCTGTAAAAATTGGTCGCCTTCGCAAACGCCTCCGCCGCCCGCACCGGCTCGTTCGCCTTCGCGAAACACTCGCCCGCCTTTTGGAAACTCCCGCCCGACGCGTAGGCCTGGCCCGCCTCGGGCCACTTCTTCAACTTCTCGTAGTGTTGCCCCGTGATCGCCGCGGCCTCTTTGTCGTTGCCCGCCTGCTTCATGCACTCCGCAGCAGCTTCGAGATTCCCCGCCATGCGGTACACCTGGCCCGCGCGCACGAAATCGCCCGCCTTCTTGAACAATTCCGGCGCGAGTTCATACCGCTGCGCCTGCTCGAACGACACGGCCACCGCCGAATACAGCTTTTTGAGTTGAGCCACGTCCGCCTTTGCGAGCGCCTTCGGGTGGCTCATCAGGTCGTAACACTGCTGCGCCGCCTGCGCGCGTTGATCTTTCGTGTCCCGCGCCTCGTCGAAGTACTGCGCGAACGCGGCGAATGCCTCCTTGAATTTCTTCGCCTTCCCATACGCGATCGCCGCCCCCGCATGATTCCCCTGTTTATTGAACGCCTTCGCCGCTTGCGCGTACTTTCCCTTTTCGAGATAAAACCGCCCCGCCGTGTTGAAATCCCCCGCCTTCATCAACATCGACGCTGCCTGCACGGTCTTACCCGCGCGCGCGAGTTGTTCCGCCGCCCGCTTCGGGTCCTTCGCCTTCTTGAAATACTTCGCCGCCTGCTCGGCCTGATTTGCCGCGGCATACGTCTCCGCCAGCTTCGCCCACTCCTTATTCTTCTTAAGCGCGGGCACAAGGTGTTCGACGCGCTGCTGTCCCATTTTCACCGCGAGCGCCGGGTCCTGATTCTTCTGTACCAGCGCGTCAATATCCGCCCGCTCCGCCAAATTGTCCTTGCGGAATATGAAATCCTTAACCTTGAAAAATACGTACTTCAGAAAAACGAGAATCAGCGCGATAGCGACGAGGTCCCAAAAGAAAATCATCCACTTCGCCAGATCGAAACCAATCCCCTCCGCCAGCCACTTTAGCGGCCACTCAAGCAAGCCCCGAATCGGCCCAATAATTTTCAGGAACCAATCCATCACGGTATTCATCGCAGTTTCCCTTCCCCAAGCCCGTTGCGCTCAGACGCCTTTCCCGGTAGCGCCGGTTTTCAACCGGCCCGGGGGATAGTTCGCACCACCCGCCGGTTGAAAA
>JBGTJY010001026.1:0-3849 GCA_041744855.1 Candidatus Hydrogenedentales bacterium | reverse complement strand
GAAGCCGCGAGATGCAGCGGGGTCATGCCGAGGAGATTGGGTGCGTTAATGGCGATTCTCCGCGCGATCAAAACCAGGGCCAATTCCTCGTGGCCTTCCTTCAGCGCGCGGTGCAGCGCGTCGTCACCGTTCTCGTCTTTCGCGCCGATGAGCGGATCGTGCTCGATCAGCGTGCCCACGGCCTGCGTGCTGCCGGTTTGCGTGGCCGCATGCAGCGGGGAACTGCCGAATCGATCGGTGGCATTGACATCCGCGCCAGCCTCGATCAATACGGACATGATCCCTGAGCGACCATCGATGGCGGCGAGCTGAAGAGGGGTACGTCCGTCGGCATCGGGCTCGTCCACCGGACTCCCATGCTCGATCAGCAGCTTGACAAGGTCGATTTTGCCGGCCTCGACCGCGGCGTGCAACGGAAGCTGCTGCATTCGCCCCGGGATTTTGGGATCGATCCCGTGTTCGAACGCGATCTCCATGAGCCGTCTGTTGCCCAGCTTGGCGCCGATGAAGAGTAGAGTTTCATTTCGCGAATTGGCTACTTTGGGTAAGGCGCCGTTTTCCAGGAAGAACTCCACCATGTCGGGGTCGTTCGCTTCCGCAGCCGATAGCATGGGCGTGAAACCTTGACGGTTCTTCGCGTTAATTTTCGCGCCGCGGTCGATCAGCATCCTTGCGAGCTCAGTCCGTCCCTTGCGTGCGGCGTAGTGCAGTGGAGTGTCTTCATCGAAGCCCTCCACGTTGATATCCGCGCCGAGGTCGATAAGTAACTCCGCGACGTCAATCCGCCTGGCTTGAACGGCTTCGATGAGCGGGTAGTCGGTGCGGCGGGTCTTAACATTGATCTGAACGCCCATGTCCACGAGACGGCGGATGGACGCGAGTTGCCCCGCCTTGATGGCTGAGCTCAGCGCGTGGGCGTTGTTTTGGGTGATGGGTGAGACCGCAGCGGAGGGACGCTTCAGGTGGAGTTGGCCATCCGCGGCGTCCGTCAGCAATAGCGCGAACACGGTGCAGGAGAGGATTGGAATGAGTCGGCGCTTGTGACACATTATCTTGCGATACATCATCTCGGGATACATCTCGGCAATTTCCCAGGGAGCAATACGCTTGAGGACATAGTATACAGCGTATTACGTGCCGAGCGGGGGCTGGGTTGACGTGTGGGTACCTGGTCCAGTTGCCGCAGGCTGGAAGCCCGCACCACAAACGATTGGCGCCTGTTCGATGTGCCGCAGGCTGGAAGCCTGCGCTACAAACTCTCGCGTTCGACTTTTGCCTTGGGGTCGATGGAGCCTTCGACGCGGCTGCCGCCTCGTAGATAGACGGTCACCTCGACCTCGTCGTCCTCGACGATCACATCGCCTTCGAGAACCGAGCCGTCTTCGAGCGTGATCGCTATTTTGTGGTTTTTGTTCGACCTGCGGCGCGTGTCTTCGATCACGATGTTGCCGCTCACTCGCGATCCCTCCAAAAGCGAGACGTCGCCGTTAACCGTTTCGAGATTCTCTTCGGCCTGCGTGCCGCGCAACGAAATACTACCGTTGACCGTCGTGACCCCACCGGCGACCGAGGTGCCCGAGTCGATCTCGACCGCCCCGTTGACAGTTTTCACGTTTCCGCCGATGGTGCATTCCGAATCCACTTCAATCGACCCGTTGACCGCGGAGATTGACTCGACTTCGCTCCCGCTTCCGATTTCGATGCGTCCGTTGACCGTGCTGCAGCCGCCTTCGACGATGCAATTCGCGCCGACGTTGACGCTGCCGTTCACCGACGAGACGCCGCCCGAGACAGTCACGCCGTCGTCGATGTGGATGCTCCGGTTCAAGGTGCTCTTGGCGGCTGCGGGGAATGCGAGCAGGCTCGCCAGTATCGTTGCGCTTGCAGCGAGTTGAAGTCTTCTAGCGAACATGGCGCGACCCTCCCGGTATGCGTAGTCAACCTAACGCAAATTGGACGCAGCAAGCGGGCAAAAGGTTGCGCACCTCATCGTGGGGGAGGGGATCCTAACGATTGGGCTGCGGCGTATACCGTAGATACGGCTTGATGACGCGGTGGCCCTTGGGGAAATTCGCGGGGACATCTTCCTGGGGAACTGCCGGCACGATGATGCACTCCTCGCCGTCGACCCAGTTCGCCGGCGTGGCGACTTGGTACTTGGCCGTCAGTTGAAGCGAATCGAGCACGCGCAGGAGTTCGTTGAAATTGCGCCCAGTAGAAGCGGGATAGGTCAGCATCAACTTGACCTTCTTATCCGGCCCGATCATAAATACCGAGCGGACCGTCATCGTGTCCGACGCGTTCGGATGGATCATTCCGTAGAGGTTCGCGACGGATTTTTCGGGGTCGGCAATCAGCGGAAAGTTAACCGTTGTCTTCTGAGTTTCGTTAATATCGTTAATCCACCCGCGGTGCGCGTCGAGTTGGTCCACGCTAATCGCGAGAACTTTGCAGTTGCGTTTGTTGAATTCCGACATGATTTTCGACATCGCGCCCAATTCCGTGGTGCACACGGGCGTGTAGTCTTTGGGATGAGAAAAAAGTATGCCCCAGCCATCGCCGAGCCAGGAGTGGAAGCTCACCGGGCCGTCAGTAGTCTGGGCAGTAAAATCCGGGGCGACATCGCCGAGTTGTAGTGCCATGGTGGTGCTCCTTAACCATTGGTGAAGCCGCGAGGACGGCAGCGCTGCGATTGTTTACTATGCGCTAAAACTCGTTATTGTAGCGCCGACCCGGTGGAGATTCTATCTCAGGACGGCGCGCGCATGTTACGATGGCCGCTCAGAAAACACACACGTAGAGAGGATGGTTCAAAATGAGGATGAACAACTGGATGGCCTGGCCGATCTGCGGCGTGATTGCGCTCGTGTCGGGCGGATGCAACACGGCCGAGGAAGTGGCCGGCGAAGAGCGGGCGCAACAGGTGGAAGCGATCGCGGAAGCGAAGATTCAACCCAAGCCAAAACCAGTTCAGGTAGGCGAAGCGCATTACAGGGAAGAGTTGAAGGGGATCGAGAATCAAGCGGCAGTGTCGTGGCTCAAAGAGGGCGAGGACAACACCATCACCGTGGGCGTGGTGAGGGCGGCTTGGGACAACGACAAGATGCCGGTTGTGGAGGCATGCCTTCGCGCGCAGAGTTCAAAGGGCGAGCCCATCACGGCGTATATAGTCGACGAATCGCTCGCTACCGAGACGTGGAAAGTTGGGGATGACGGGTTGATCGAGTCGTTGAAAATGCCCTTGTCCTTGAAGAGGACACCGACTCAATGAAGGCCTGATTTCCGAAAGTGACAATAGCCGAAAAAATGGACCTCGTAATTCGAGATTCGAGACGTTTGTTGAATAGCAACCAGGGCCAGTCATTCTGAGCGCCAGCGAATATTCGAGACGTTTGTTCGATAGCAACTAGGGCTAGTCATTCTGAGCGCCAGCGAAGAATCTCATTCGCACGGAAGCGCTGGGCAAGGTTGTGAAATCGCCATGGTCGCGAAAAGAGAATACCTCGCCAACAGAACGATCGAATGAAATCCGAAGACGAAGTCCAGCTTCTCCGGAATCCACCGCTCGGTTGGCTAATCCTCAATCGTCCTGAGAAACTCAACGCGCTGACAACGGACATGTGGCGACTCATCCCCGAGCGCCTCCACGCGCTCGAACGGGACGCCGATATTCGCGTGATCCTCCTGCGCGGCGCGGGCGATCGGGCGTTCTCCGCGGGGGCGGATATCGGCGAATTTCAGCGGCAGCTCGAAAGCCGGCTCGAGTCTTCCATCGAAAGCGGCGCAACCGAGCGCGCGCTCACTGCCCTGGGTTCGTGCACGAAGCCCACCGTGGGCGTCATCCGCGGC
>JBGTJY010001025.1:0-1671 GCA_041744855.1 Candidatus Hydrogenedentales bacterium | reverse complement strand
CCGGGCTGTCGTAGGGTGGGCTGTGCCCACCGTTCCTAGCCTCGCGCAAGGTCAACGCCTTCACGCAAATTGACGGAAGGTGGGCACAGCCCCCCCAACATGCGGCGGGCAACGATACAAAGGATGCCCCGTTACAGGCGACGCACGCCGGCCGCGCGGGCATCTCGGCCCGCGAAGGAGTCAGTATAGAGCGATAGACCCAAGCGGCAAATGCGAGGTTCGCGGGCGGCAGCAACTACGAGATGCCGAGTGCAATCAGGACGACCTGTCCGACAAATCCCAGCACAAAGAGCCCCAATCCCCAACTCAGTGCGGTGACGTGCCTTTCGAAGAGCCCCGCCGCAATCAAGACAAAGGCCCCGCACTCGACGAGCGCCATCGGTAGGTAGACGAGCCCCTTGCGTCCTTCGGGTGCTTGCAAGCCGAGCTGGAAGACAGGAATGCACCACGCAACGAAGGTCGCGACAAAGACGACGGCGATGATTCCGCAGATGACCGCTAGCGGAATGCGGAGCGGAGACAACAGAAGTTGGTCAATCGCGCTAGTCGATTCCGCCTTCGGCGATTCGTAGGGATTCGGTTCCATGCGAAACCCGATTCTAGGGAATCTGCCAATCTTCAATCAGCAGATTGGGCACACGCGAAAACTCGGCCGTGTTGTGCGTCACGAGTGTCAGCCCGCGCGTCCGGGCGATCGAGGCGATCAGCAGGTCGTGCGTCCCAATCAGTTTCCCGAGAGTGGCAAGGTGGTCGCGCAGCTCGCCCGAATCCAGGGCAGCGTCATCATCGAGCGGCAGCGACACGTACGTTGCGCGCAGTTTCGCGAACAGTGCTTCGTTCTTGAGGCGGTTCGCCTTATCGCCACGGCAGACGCCGTACCACAATTCGGCGAGCACGACCGAGCAGAGCACGATCTCGCCGGGGTGTCGCGCACTGATTCGCTGCTCCAGCGGCGGGCTCTTGTTCCGCATCGCCGCAATCCAGGCGTTCGAGTCGAGGAGATACATCAAAGCGGGTCACGCTCCTGATGCTCGCCCTGAGGCATGCGCTCGAACTCGCCTTGCCATTGGCCAAAGATGTTTTTCTCTAGCCATTCGGCGTATTCCGCCTGATCCTCGGCCGTCCAATCCTTCTTCGCCGCGGATGTCGCCTCGATGGTCACCTGCACCTCGCGGTCGGCCTCCGCAGCGCCTACCGGAACGGCCATCCGAAGGATGCCGTCGGAATCAACTTTCGACGTGAGGACAAGACGGGTCATGGAGGGCTGGCCGCGAAATGAGCGAACGCCTTCATTATCGTCGCTCAAGTAGCGAGAGCCAAGGGCAATCGCGATTCGCGCCAGGTGGACGGACAGGCCGGAGGCCTATCCTACTTGGCCTGAATTTCGAACGCCGTCAGCGATTCCTGGTCGCGGACATAGAGCCGGCCACCGGCGACGACCGGGTGGGCCCAGGCGGGGCGGCCGTGCTCCTTCAGCTTGAATTTGCCGTGCTCCTTGTAGCCCTCGGGCGTCGCTTCGGCCAGGGCCATTTCGTGCCCTTCGCCGAGCAGATAGAGCATTCCGTCGGCCACGACGAGGGCGCCTTTGCCTGAGCCGCGGTTATGCCATTAGATCTCGCCGGTGGCGAACTCGACGCACATCGCGGTGCCGGCGGCATAGCTATAGAGATA
>JBGTJY010001024.1:0-3768 GCA_041744855.1 Candidatus Hydrogenedentales bacterium | reverse complement strand
ATCAACAACAGAGCTGCCGAGGCCGGCTCCGGTACGTCAGGTGGCGGGGGAATGAAGCCCGGGATCGTGATTTCAACAACGAGGTCGTTGAAATCCGCGTCGCCAAGATCGCGAAGGTCTTCGAACGCGATAAGGAACGTGTCGGTCGACAGCGTGCCGTCCGCGTTCATCGCGCGCAACACAATCATGTGATCGAGATCGTTGATGTTCAGATCTTCTTCACTGAACCGCGTGCGCGAACCGCCGAGCGGCGCATTGTCATAGAACCCGATGGGGAAATCCATCGAGTCCAACACTGCGATCGGGCCGGGCGATACTGTATTACCCGGATTTTCGACGTCGAACAGGTGCACAAAATCGCCGTCATCTACGCCCAATGTCGGGTCGCCCGAGGGCGCGCCCGGATTGGTGTAGTAGCCGAAGCGCTGCTCGTAGGCCGCATACCGCGCCTGGAACGTCGCCGTGCCGTCGGCCGAACCCGTGAACACACCGGTGTCGGCGATGAACACAGAGTCCATGCCGCCCGTTACGGTCGCCGGAGCGCCGCCGAAGCCTACCGTGGCGCCAGCCGTGCTGGTGAAGTTCGTGCCATAGATGTCGTTGTAGATTTCGAACAAGTTCAACTCGTCCGACGCGTCGGACGTATCCCAAGGATCGTTGACCTCATTGTTCGTTGTCGCCATTGCCGTTCCCGCGATACACAGCAGCGCGGCGGCCAATGTCACCCGTAAAGATTTCATACGTTACTCCTTCTTCCCTTCTTGTCCCGTCCTTTGGGGTGCATTTTTAAGTGCGGTGCGGGACAGTTACGAACCCAGGTGGAATCCGAGCTTTGCTGGACACACTGACCCGTTTCTCGACTCGCCCTGGACAGGGACCTTCTTCTATCAGCAGCCTTTAACTTCTGCCCAAGTCGAACGCGGGGGGGTGTGCCCACTCCGTTCAGACTCCCGTTTCACGCCTAATGCGTTTTACACTAGACGCTTAACGCGTGAATCTTGCGCTTACGAGCATACTACTCAAAGCGGAACCCGATGTCAACATAAAATTTTTTGTTAGAACCGTGCAAAACGACATTAGCTCGGTTTATGTGTCAAGTGATCACCGATTACCACGGCGTCATCTGTAGCGGAATGTAACTCTCTCTCGCGTAAGACTTTGCGGGCCCATAGGCCGCTTCGATTCGACTCGCGCGTTGAGCCAGCGACGCGATCTCCTGCTCCGTAAACTGTTCTCCGAGTGTTCCTGTGAAGTCGCGCAATATAACCGAGACATCGAGATGCGCCGGGCCGAGGGCAATCTCCGCCGTTCTGAGCGCCTCCTCGAACATTGCCCGCGATCGCGTTGGGTCCCCACCGGCGGCAACGGCCTTCGCTGCGCTAGATAGATGGAATGCATACATATGATGTTGTTTCCCTAAGGATTCCTCATCGATCCGCAACGTGCGCGCGAAGTCCGCGACAGCGTCTTCCGTCTTGCCGAGACTCAGGTTCACCCGGCCGATATTCGACAGCACGCGCGCATACGGAAGCCGGTCTTCGCCCACGAGAACACGAACGATCGCGAGCGCCTCGTCGAATCGATCGAGGGCCGCGTCAAGATTTCCTTCCGATTCCGCGAGCAAGCCATAGTTGTTGAGTAGCGCGGCACGATTGAGATGATTTTCTCCGAGTACGACCTTCGACGTTTCGATGAGTTCGCGGTACACGAGATCGGCATCCGCGTACCGGCCTTGAGATCGCAACACGCTGGCGACCGACGCGCGGTACGTGATGTAGTTCGGATGATTCGCTCCGAAACCCGCGAGAACGATTTCGGCCGCGAACGTGTGCCTCTCCTCCGCTTCGGCGTACCTTCCCATGGCATGCAGCAGCGCGGCGGTCCGAAACTGATGAAATGCGTAGTCCATATGTCGAACGTTATCGGCGGCGCGATCGGTTTCGAGGATCTGCTCGTATGCCGCGAGGGATGCGGGAAAGTCCCCGCGCATGCGCAACAACTCGGCGAGATGCGTGCGGAGCGCAATCGTGCGCCGATGCTCTTCGCCGAAGTACGCAAACGTGATTTTCAGCGCAGCTTCGAGGGCGTTCTGCGCCTCGTCGAACTGCGCCAGTTCGGCGTACAGAATGCCGAGTTGGCCCAGGCAATCCGCGTAATCGGGATGGTCCTCGCCGACGGATGACGCAAGGATTTTCTGCGCGGATTCATAGGCTTCCCGCGCCTCTGAAAACTGACCATGCGTTTGCCGCAGACCGCCAAGCCGACGCAATGCGCTGGCATAGAATTCGTGATCCCTTCCCAACTTCGCTTCGATCCGTTCGAGAGACTCGCGACACGCGGCTTCCGCCTCCGCGTACGCACCCGTCAACTCACACACCAGGGAATACCCCAGTAGTCGCTGCGGATAAAGCGGATGATCGGCGTAGTACTTCTCACGCAAGATCGCGAGGCCTTCCTCGGCATGTTCTCGCGCGGCGCGATGATCGCCGCGAAATCCAGCGACCTGCGCCTGCATGAACGCGAAATCGAAGGGCTGGCCGGTCGGCGTTTCGCGGCGAATATCGAGGGCCTCCTCGTACAGCGCGCGCGCTTCGGCGTAGCGCCCGCGAAGTTCATAAAGGCCGGCGAGATGGTTCGAGACGGCGATCGTCGCAACGTGGGCAGGCCCCAATGCCTCTTTCGCGAAAGTCAGCGAGCGTTGGTATGCCGCCTCAGCCTCCTCCCATTGACCCAGTTTTTCGTGCATGAAGCCGAGGTTGTTGACTGCGATTAGAAAGTTCTCGCGGCGAACATCAGAATTCGCTTCCGCAATTGGGATCGCTTTTTGTAGCGTTTCGGCGCCCGCCTCGAAATCGCCGAGCCGAGATTGCGTATACGCGAGATCGTTCAGGAGATTGAGATCGTCGGGCGACTTTTCTAACGCAAGCGTCAGCAAATCCTCGGCAGCTTCCGGGTCTTCCGCCATCAGCTCGAGCGCAATTTGCGCCCGATAGAGCCGCTGCTCCGCATTCGCCGATTCCGGGCGAATTTTTCCGAAATGCTCGCGGGCGTCCGCGTAGTCCTCCATTGCGAACGATCGCAGGCCGCGTTCGTAGGGATCGCGCGAACCCTCGATAAAGCGCGCAACACTCTTTGCGCGGTCGGAAGGTTTGAGCGATCCCAGCACTCGGTCTCGCCCCTGCACAAAATCGATCTGCGCCGTGGGAAGCGGTGGATTGGGCTGAATGTCGCGACTAACCGATCGCCAGAACGGATCAAACGATGGAAGTGCTGGAGCCGCAATTGGAACCCAAAGTTGTGTCGGAGCGAAGCTCACGACCTGCAATGCAAGTTGTCCATTGCCCAGGTGTGACAGACATCGACCGGGATAAAATGCGTTCTCAAGGAGGTAATTCTGTTGTCCACGTCCAGAATGAACCCTCCACAATTGTCGCGCGTCTTGCGAAAGTGGTTCCAGTACTAATGAACGGCCATTGGTGGTGCTGACCGCATAAACGCGGCCGCGACTATAGGTTTCCAATCGGACATATCCCGCACCAGCTGGAGCAACCCACCAATCGTTGGCAAGGTCCGATCCAGCTTGCACGGCTCGCAGCTCGGTTCCAGATTCCCGCGCCAACAGCCAGGGGGAATTGCCTTGGTCAAACGCAGCCAACTGTAACATCTCCGCCGCTTGTTGGTCCGGAACTCGCCGGGAGATCGAGTCGAACAAATCGCTGGGCGGAAAATCCCTGGATGGTCCGGTTGCACGGTGATCAGACATGTCGG
>JBGTJY010001023.1:0-8740 GCA_041744855.1 Candidatus Hydrogenedentales bacterium | reverse complement strand
CTCACGCCACCGATCGCATAACCCGGAAAACCAATCTCGACCAGGGCCTGCGCGCTTTCGATGCGCAAGTCTTCGTAGGTGCTTCCCTGTACGATGCCAAAGAGCGACTGCGAAGTTGCACCTCGCTCGAGCCAACGATCTTTGCAGCGGCGTGCCCAGGCCATGGTCGTGCGCATCGATTCCGCCGCGACTTTCCGCTCGGCCGGATACTTCGTGCATTCGTCGAAACACATGATGATGTCCGCGCCGAGACTGATCTGGACATCCGTTGCGGATTCCGGGCTCAAGAAATGTTCCGAGCCATCGATGTGGCTGCGAAAATGCACGCCGTCCGCCGTCACCTTGTTCAATGCCGACAGACTGAAAACCTGGAATCCGCCGGAATCCGTCAGAATCGGACGGTCCCACCCCATGAACCGATGCAACCCGCCCCCGGCTTCGATCACTTCCGTACCAGGGCGGAGATACAGGTGGTAGGCGTTCGACAGGATGATCTGCGCACCGGCTTCGACCAACTCTGCGGGGGTGACGGATTTGACGGTCGCCTGCGTCCCCACGGGCATGAACACAGGGGTCTCGACGAAGCCGTGGGGGAGTGTCAAGCAGCCGACGCGGGCGACGCCGTCTGTCGCTTCAATCTTAAATTCCATTTCGCCCCGATCTCGTTGCAAACGCCGTAGAGTACCCGCCAGAGCGATATCGAACCAAATGAGGGCCCAGCAGCGCGTTAAATCTCGTTTTCTGAACTGGCACTCGGCGACAAGATTGGCTGTTCTATTGCCAAAATGACAAACGGCTATCTGCGCTCAGTTGAATTGGTGGCCAAGTTTCACCATAACTCGTAGCACTCGACCCTATAGGCTGCTAATTCAAAGACCCGAAAGACGAGATTTTCCTTTGTTTTCCCAGCTATTTGGGTCTTGATTTTTCACTCGCTGAATGATAGACTGTGTGCCTCAGTGCTTCGTGTGGGCAGATCGATTGGAATTCGGTGTTCGAAGCACTTCATGCCATTTTGGCAGTCAGTCGCGGGCACTAACTAGAAAACCGTACCGAAGCGGTACGTGCAAAACAACAGGAGAATCACCATGAAAGTACGTCCATTGGCGGATCGTATCCTCGTTAAGCGTGAGGATGCGTCGGAAACTGTTCGCGGTGGGATCATCATCCCGGATTCCGCGAAGGAAAAGCCGCAGGAAGGCAAAGTTGTGGCGGTTGGCCCCGGCCGCATCGATGACAAGGGCAACCATTTGAAGATGGAAGTGAAGAAGGGCGACCGCATCCTGATGGGGAAATACTCGGGAACGGAAGTGAAGATCGACGGCGACGAACACATCATCATGCGCGAGGACGACGTGCTGGCGGTTATCGAGTAACGCCAAACCATCATCGAGTCATTGCGAGCGGTCATTAAGTAACTACAAGCGGTATCAAGTAGTCAACCGAACATAAAAATCAAGCGGCGCCATCGCGCGCCGATTCGAGGAGAGCTGAACCATGGGTGCGAAACAGTTGGAATTCGGCGAGGACGCCCGGCGGCGCGTGCTGGCCGGTGTCGTCAAGCTCAGCCGCGCGGTAAATGCGACGCTCGGTCCCAAGGGCCGCAACGTCGTGTTGGACAAAAAGTGGGGCGCGCCGACCGTGACGAAAGACGGCGTAACGGTCGCGAAAGAGATCGAGTTGGAAGACGCCTACGAAAACATGGGCGCGCAGATGGTGAAAGAAGTCGCGTCGAAGACCTCCGACGTAGCAGGCGACGGCACGACGACGGCGACCGTGCTCGCGGAATCGATCTTCAAGGAAGGCCTGCGCAACGTGACGGCGGGCGCGAACCCGATGGCGCTGAAGCGCGGCATCGAGACGGCAGTCGAGGCGGTTGTCGCCGAATTGCACAAGCAGAGCAAGAAAGTGCGCGACGACAATACGGTGATCAAGAACGTTGCGTCGATCTCGGCGAACAGCGACGAAGCGATCGGCACGATTATCTCCGAAGCGATGCAGAAAGTCGGCAACGACGGAACGATCACGGTCGAGGAAGCGAAGGGTATCGAGACAACGCTCGAAGTCGTCGAAGGCATGCAGTTCGACAAAGGCTATCTGTCGCCGTATTTCGTGACCAGTTCCGAGACGATGGAAGTCATTCTCGAGAACGCGTACATCTTGATCAACGAAAAGAAGGTCTCGAACCTGAAAGACCTGCTGCCGTTGCTGGAGCAAATCGCGAAGGCCGGCAAGCCGCTGGTGATCATCGCGGAAGACGTCGAAGGCGAAGCGCTGGCGACGTTGGTCGTGAACAAGATTCGCGGCACGTTCCAAGCGGCAGCCGTCAAGGCCCCGGGCTTTGGCGATCGCCGCAAGGCCATGCTCGAAGACATCGCAATCCTGACGGGCGGCATGGCCATCACGGAAGACCTCGGCCGTTCGCTGGAGAGCATCACGTTGGCCGACGTGGGCCGTGCAAAGCGCATCGTCATCGACAAAGACAACACGACGATTGTCGAAGGCGCCGGCAAGAGCGCGGACATCATGGGCCGCATCAACCTGATTCGCCGGCAGATCGAAGAGACGACGTCGGACTACGATCGTGAGAAGCTGCAAGAGCGCTTGGCGAAGCTTGCGGGCGGCGTCGCGGTGATCAACGTCGGCGCGGCGACCGAAATCGAGATGAAGGAAAAGAAGGCCCGCGTGGAAGACGCGTTGCACGCGACGCGCGCTGCGGTTGAAGAAGGCATCGTGGCCGGCGGCGGTGTCGCGCTGTTGCGTTGCCAGGACGCCATCGACAAGCTGAAACTCGAAGGCGACGAAAAGATCGGCGCGTCGATCGTGCGCCGCGCGCTTGAAGAGCCGCTGCGTCAGCTCGCCGCGAACGCCGGCGAAGAAGGCGCGACCGTCGTCCAAAACGTGAAAGAGAAAAAGGGCGCGGTCGGCTACAACGTCGGCGCTGGCGTCTACGAAGACCTGATGAAGGCCGGCGTCATCGACCCGACGAAAGTCACGCGCACGGCCCTGCAGAACGCGGCGAGCGTCGCGGGTCTGTTGCTGACGACCGAAGTGCTCATCGCGGAGTTGCCGGAGAAAGAATCCGGCGCGGCAACGCCGCCGGGCATGGGCGGGGACATGTATTAAATCGTAAGGGCTAACAAACTACCTTTTGCTTGCTCCGTGCCGTGGAGAGATTTCCGCGGCGCGGATATTTTTTTGTGGCGGTGTGTGGCGCGCGAAGATTGACTCGAAGCATCGTTAGCGGCAAGAAAGAACTCCGCTTGCCGTCATTCCTGCGCAGGCAGGAATCTCCCGCTTGTACCGACGTTTCGGGTTGAGGGAGAGATTCCTGCCTGCGGGGCATTCCAAAAAGTCAGCAAGGCGGTAATTTGTAGCGCTGCTTTTCAAGCGGCGCGTGGTATCGTCGGCCTCATCAACGAATCGCGCCGCTTAAAAAGCAGCGCTACCAATGAACGCGCCTTAGCGATAGAAGTTCCGCGACTTTTTGGAAGGCCCCCTGCGCAGGAATGACTTGATAGAAACGGCGCGTGATTCGAATACTCGGCTAGTGTTGGAAGGCCTGCATGTGTTCCGCGAGCAAATCCGTGCCGAAGTCGCCCCTCGATTCCCGTTTAATTTGTCTCGCGGAAATCTAATCTAGTCCCATTTCCGCGCCCAATCAAGAGATTGTCTCCCTCGGCGGATCGTGGCTACACTGTTCTGCGGTGATTCGTGTTGCCTAGGTTGAGATGGACGGAGATCAAATCGTGATGCGGTTCGTTGCATGTGCAGGGATTTTGTTGGCGGGAGCGGCGTTCGCGGGCGATCCGCAGCCCATCCCCGGCTGGCGCATGGAAGCGGGGAAGTGCGTTCCCGATGAGCCGTGGACCGAAGGCCGGCCGCGCGCGACGGGTCTTCAACACGCGTTTCCGGAGATGCCGTCGCTCGATAGCAACCCGATGACGCGCGAGAAGGTCGAGCTTGGCAAGCTGCTGTATTTCGATCCGATTCTAAGCGGCGATAACACGATGTCCTGCGCGACGTGTCACCATCCCGATTTCGGCTTCGCCGATGGCCGCAAGCTCAGCATGGGATTTGGCGGCTCCGGCATCGGACCTGATCGCGTTGGCGGAAACGCACTGCCGCGATCGGCGCCAACGATTTGGAATTCCGCGTACAACCACCTGCAGTACTGGGATGGCCGCGCGAGGGACTTGGAGGAACAGGCGGGCATTCCCATCAAATCCGCCGCGGAAATGAACCAGAACCCGGAAGAACTTATCGTGGAGTTGCGGGCGATTCCGGACTACGTGCCGTTATTCGACGAAGCGTTCGAGGAATCGGGTCAAGACGCGATCACATTCGACAATGTGACGCGGGCGGTCGCGGCATTCGAGCGGACCTTGCTCAGTTTCAATTCGCGATTCGATCGTTACACCCAGGGCGATTCCGGCGCGCTGACTGACGCTGAGAAACGCGGGCTCGCCGTGTTTCGCTCCGTGAAGACACGGTGTTTCGAGTGTCATCGATTCCCGACGTTTGCCGATCCGACGTTTCGTGTGCTCGGCGTGCCAGGCAGCGCGCACGATCCGGGGCGCGCGGGGGTGCCGGGTCAAGGGCCCGACGGCGCGTTCAAAGTGCCGACGCTGCGGAACATCGAACTGACGGCGCCGTACATGCACAACGGCGCGTTTGAAACATTGGAAGAAGTCATTGACTTTTACGCCGACGCGGGCGGGCGCAGCCTGCCGAATCCGCCCGACGGTATCGACGACAAGATCGGCACGTTTCCCATTTCGGATCAGGAGAAATCGGACCTCGTCGCGTTTCTCAAAAGTTTGACTGATACGTCGCTGCAGCCCGAGCCGCCCACGCGTGTGCCTTCGGGACTGCCCGTGGTAGAAGTGAAAACGCGCGCGCAAAAGGCGCCGGCCCCGGTATTGCTGGCGAAGCAATCGGTTGAGGTTCCGCAGCGCGAATCGTGGTTGGATCGCGCCGACGAAATCCGCGAGCGCGAACGCGTGCGAGTCGCGCAGAACACCGCGTCCGCGTCGGTCAGCGCGACATTTACGGTGACTCCCGATCAATCGATTCAGGCGGCGGTCGATCGCGCGCAGCCGGGCGATCGGGTCGAAGTGATGCCGGGGCTATATCGACAGACGGTGGTCGTCGATAAATCGGGGATTACGTTGGTGGGCGTGGTCGAAGACGGCGTGCGGGCCGTGCTGGACGGTCAGGGTGCGCTATCGGATGCGGTGCAAGTGTCCGGTGACGATTTCACGATCGAGGGCTTCACGATTCGCCACTACCTCGGCAATGGGGTCGTCGCGAACAAGGCGAAGAACGTCAAGTTCCGAAACCTAAACATACATGACACGGGTTTATACGGCGTTTACCCCGTGGAATGTTACGGCGTACTCGTCGAAGGATGCGTCGTCAGCAAAATCAGCGATGCCGGAATCTACGTTGGCCAGAGCCGCGAAATTATCGTACGCAACAACGAGGTATTTAACAGCGTCGCGGGCATTGAAATCGAGAACTGCGTGAACGCGCTCGTCGAGAACAACAGCAGCCATCACAACACGGCGGGGATTCTCGTCTTCGTGTTGCCCGACAATCCGTCGAAGGTCGGCGAGTATACGAAAGTGATCAACAATCGGTTCGTTTCCAATAACGGCGCGAACTTCGGCAAGCCTGGGACGATCGTAGAGGCGTTGTCGCCCGGCGTGGGAATCATCGTGATGGCCGCCGATCACACGGAGATTGCACATAACGTGATTCAGGACAATGGTTCACTGGGCGTGGCGGTGTTGAGCCTACTGTCCGCGCCGTTGCCAGGCGAGCGTACGCATGAACTGGACATCGAGCCGAACTCGGACCACACGTGGCTTCACGACAATATTTTCGTGAACAACGGCAACGCGCCGTCGGAACAATTCAAGCGGGATTTCAAGGACGTTCCGGGGGTCGATTTGTTTTGGGATGGCACCGGCGAACGGAACCAGTGGCAGGAATCGAACGAGTTGAAGCAGTATCCAGAAGATTTGGTGAAGAACAATTCCGGCGCACACGCGAACGTGATTGAGTTCCTGTGATTCACCCCAGATGAACACGGATAGGCACAGATAAACGCGGATAGGAATTAGCCACGAATTTTGCACGAATTAACACGAATGATTGTGCGGAGAACGAGGGAGGGTATTGAGATGAAATACACTTTGTTTAGTGTGGCGGTTGTTTGTTGCGCCGTCGCGTCGGCTCAGGATGACTCGCGATACAACTTCAAGCGCACGACCGGCGCGCAGGCGGGTTCGTCGAGTGTCTCCGCGACGTTCCGCGTTCAGCCGGGGCAGGCGATTCAGGCGGCGGTCGATCGCGCGCAGGCCGGCGACGTGATCGAGGTCTTGCCGGGAGTCTATCCGGAAGTCGTCATGATCGATCGCGCGGGGATCACGTTGCGTGGACTCGAGATCAACGGCGAACGGCCAATCCTCGACGGTGGCGGATCGATGGGAGACGCAGTGCAAGTCGCGGGCGATGATTTCCGCATCGAGGGATTCATCATCCGCAACTACCAGGGCAACGGCGTCGTCGCGAACAAGGCGAAAAACGTGGCGTTCGCGGACCTCGTCGTGGATAACACGGGACTCTACGGCGTGTATCCCGTCGAGTGCGACGGCGTATTGGTCGAGCGCTGCGTCGTGTCGCGCATTGCGGATGCGGGCATATATGTCGGCCAGAGCAGAAATATCGTCGTTCGCGACAACGAGGTGTTCAACAATGTCGCCGGGATCGAGATTGAAAATTCTATCGATGCTCTGGTGACGAACAATTCCGCGCACCATAACACCGGCGGGATTCTGGTCTTTGTGCTGCCGAACAATCCGTCGAAGGTCGGCCTCCGCTGCAAAGTCGTGAACAACCGCGTGTGGGCGAACAATCATCCGAACTTCGCCAAGCCCGGCACGTCGGTATCGTTCGTCCCGCCGGGCGTGGGCATTTTCGTGATGGCGGCGGATTACACGGAAATCACGCGCAACATCATCCAGGACCATCAGAGTTTCGGCGTGTCGGTGTTGAGTATCAGCAATTCGTCGTCGCTCCAAGGGAAGAAATACGAACTCGACATCCAGCCCGATGCGGATTTCACGTATGTGCACGCCAACACGTACATCAACAATGGCTACGCGCCGGCGAAGCGCTATATCAGTCTCGCGGGAAAGGGCGGCGATCTCTTCTGGGACGGCACCGGCGAAGGCAACGGCTGGAACGAACTCGCCGGCTTGCAGACCGTGCCGGAATCCTTACCGAAGCCAGAGGCGCGCGTCGAGAAAGGCGCGCCGTGAGAGAGAGCCGGACGAACACGGACCAGCACGGACGAACACGGACGAACACGGACGAACCCAGCGCGGTAGCCGCAACGAAAGCACGAAAGCATACTCGCGCAGAGACGCAGAGACGCAGAGGCGCGGAGTGGTGCTGGAGTGAGGAGAGGTGCTGGAGTTGAGAGGTCCCCGCTTAGTGCCTGCGGGGACGACAGTTGGGGCGATGGACTCCGTCGTAAATAAACCAAGAAGTTGACGGATTGTAGTACTGACCAGCACGGACTAACGCGGACGCTAGCGGACCGTTCTGGCCGAGCGGTCGCGCCGTGTTTCTAGCGGGCAGGGGAGGCTTCGCGTTATGCCCACTCGATGTGAAGCAGCGTTGCGCCGCATTTTAGGCAACTGAATTTGTGAATCGCCGGGTCGCCGCCCTGCTCGTAGGTTTCCTTGATCTCGGCCCATTGGTCCACGTCGATTTCGTTCGTGTCGAGAAACCAATGTTCGACGTCGCTGTGTAAGTCCTCGAGGTCCTCCGCTTCCGCCTCGCCGATGTACGCGCAGCCCTCGCCGCAATGGTGGAGCCACATCGGGTCCTGGTAGGCGATGTACGATGGCGTGCGCCGCAGCACCTCCTCGCGGATGGATTCGTCTGGCTCTTTGCGCGCCGGCCCCGTCATCTTGTTCGTGAACCGCGCGTTCCATTTTTTCGCCGCGGAACCATCCGCCACGCACCACGGGCAGAGAAACGCGTCTTCGTATTTCGCGGGATAGACCGGCCCCAAGTAGATGTAGCCGCGCGCCTCGCCGCAACACGCGCATTTTTCCGGGCTTTTTTCGATTACGCCGTTCGCGGCGGGGTCAGGGTGATACTTAAAAGTCGGCAAGTTCATCTGCGGCTCTCCGAAGTAAGCGAGTAGACGGCGGGATTATAGCCGCGATGCGAAGTGGGGGAGCAAGCGGAAATTACTCCGCGGCGGGCGGCGGGGGGAGTTCATCCCAGTCCGGCAATTCCGCGAGCAGTATCGCCTCGCGGCCCAACCGGCTTGAGGCGAAGACCACGGCCTGATTGTCCGGCGTGAACGACGCATGCGGATGGGTCGAGAATCCCTCGCCTTTGTGCCCTTGGGTGATGAGACGGCGCTGGTCGCCATACGGTTGGACCAGCCACAGGTTGCGATCGAAATCGTCGCCGAGAATCCAACGGCCGTCCGGGCTGCCGTGCGTGTGCCAGGCCTTGTACTTATGGTGCCAGCGCAGGTCTTTGCCGTTCGCATCGACGCTGAGAATGCCGTAGCGATACTTCAACCGCTCCTCATCGTAGGGCCAGACGGTGTACAACGCGCGATTGTTCCACCAGACTTCATGCGTGACCCATTCTTCGCCCTCTTCCGCGCCGAGCGGAATCGGCGCCGGATCGCCATCGAGCAGCCGCC
>JBGTJY010001022.1:0-1987 GCA_041744855.1 Candidatus Hydrogenedentales bacterium | reverse complement strand
CCTTAACGACGAAGCGCGCTCGGCCGAAGTGTTGCGCGACGGCTGGTTTAAAACCGGCGACCTCGCGCGGTTCGACGAGGACGGGTTTTTATTCATCGAAGGCCGGCTCTCGCGTTTCTCGAAAATCGGCGGCGAGATGGTACCGCACGAAATGATCGAACAGAAAATCATCTCCGCGCTCAAGCTGGACGCGCAGTCGGAACGCGTCATCGCGATCATGGGCGTGCCGGACGAAACAAAAGGCGAAGCGATCGTATTGCTCAGCGCGATTGAAATTGATTCGCAACAACTGCGCGCCGCCCTGCGCGAAGCCGAAGTGCCAAACCTCTGGGTGCCACGCACCATCCGCCGGGTGGAAGCGATCCCCATCCTCGCCTCCGGCAAGCTCGATCTCGGCAAGTGCAAGGAACTGGCCGCGGGCTAAGGGCGCACGACGCTTTCGTCGTCGCGATAATCATCCCCGCCAGTCGTTTGGGACCGACCGCACTGCGGCGCGGTTCGCCACAGGTTAGTTAGGCCGAAACCAACGCGGGCCGAAGCTGGCGAACCCGCGCAACCGAAATTCGGATCTCGGGCTCGCGCTGCATGGTCGCGGTGACCCCGCTCATCAGGAAGCTCAAAGCCGATTCGAGCAACCCCGCTGGTGCGCGAGGCGTTTCCTCTTCGATTATGGCAATGTCGCGCGCTTTCACGCGCAGACGCTTGCCGAGTTCGCTCCGAGTCATCCGACGCTCCTCGCGCAGCCGGGCCACGGCATCGCCCAAGTCGAGCAACTGTCGCGCGATCGCGTACTGCTCGTCCGCCATGTTCCGCTCATGAAATTTCTGGAGATCGTCTTTCACAGATAGCCTTCGCGCTGGAAATACCGTTTCTGTCTCGGTTGAGCAATTTCAGGCCGCCACTTCGACGTATTCGGCGGTTGACGAAGGTTCGGGAATGGGGAGCCCGGCCTCGCGCATCCCCTCGAGATGGAACTCGACCGCTTCGCGAATCAATTTGAGCGCCTCGCCCTTGGTTTCCGCCGCCGCCACGCAACCCGGCCAATCGGGAACATAAGCGCCGTAGCTGGTCGGCCCTTTTTCAATCAGAATCGCGTAACGCGTCATTCCGAAACGGCCTCGCGGCGTCAGACGAAAGCGAGTTGCGCCTGCGCCACGGCGGCCTGAAAAACCTCGCTCAACTGACTCTTCTGCTCCGCTACGGAGCGGCCATCATCCAATTTTCGCTCGACAGAAACGCCCGAGCGCAGATCGGTAAACCGCAGCAAACGTCCACCTGCTGCAAGCTTGATCAGATCCACCCGAGTCTCGTCGTTTTGAGACATGCGTCAGTCTTCACCGAAGCCGAACGATTGCAACGGGCCGGCTAACGCAACTCCATCGCGCGCACGTGAGCGACAATCATGGACTGGCGCCCGTCCCTTTTCGCCGATGCCCGTATGCATGGGCCGCCCGACCCCGGCCTCCTCCGTGATCATCGGCTACTCAGCCACACATTTCCGTCGTGTTAAGGTCGCGCCTTCGTTTCCTCGGAAGGTCAAATGTGTTGCGATTGAATCGCGCTTGAGGTCAATAAGCTCCATGTCCGTGAAAATTTGCTCGATCTCAGAAACATGAATCGGGTGTCCAAAGAAATCGAACGTCGCCGTCCCAACCAATTTCAGAGCGCCCGTTGTTGGCTGTGGCGACGCTCCGTCGGATTTCGGAAAGGCTAAATTCGGAGCGGCGCGAAAGGTGACCTTGGCACCGGCGATCGACTCTTCCGCTGGCGTGGTTGTCACGAGCCTGTACAGAGCATCAAGGTCGCGTTCCATCCTGTCTGTAATTTTTTCCAGCTTGGGCAATATGGCAGCGGAATTGTGGTGAGTGGCTACGATTTGGGCCCGAGCCAACCAATCTAACTCCTCTTTCAGGTGCTTGATGCTTTCATTCGCGGTTGCCACCGCGATGAACCCCCCCACCTTCGTGCCCTTGATGAAGTAGCTCAC
>JBGTJY010001021.1:0-2121 GCA_041744855.1 Candidatus Hydrogenedentales bacterium | reverse complement strand
GTTGTTCAGGTGCAACCATTCGCCATTGCGCCCGTGCTTGCGCTCTGGCGGCGGAGGTGGCTGGGCCGGGTCGCCGTTGATCCACTCCGGCACGTCGTAGTAAAAGAATTGTTTGCTCCAGATCATGCCGGCGAAAGCCTGGCGCTGAACGCTGCGAGCGTCGGCGTCGGCAATGCCGTCCTGCAACGCGGCGTAAAACTCATCCGCCTCGCGACGGCGCTGGGTGAATACCTTGTCGAAGTCCGCGAAGGGCTTGGCGGCAGTGCCTTTGGTGAGCCGAAGTCGCACCTGAACGGATTTTCCGGCGGGCACGGCGAGTTGGTAATGCGCGGCGGCTTTCGTGCCAGTCGCTTTTGGATTCACGGCGGACTTGTTCCCGGCAATCACATACTCGTGGAACGCGTCCTTGAAGTGACCGGGCGCATCGTGCTGACCAACGAGGCGGCGGACGTTGGTTTCGTTGTCGCAGAAGATTAGTTCGGGTTGACCGTCGCAATGAAGCTGGTATTCGCCCAGGTCAGGATGCTTGGCCGTGACTCCCCCTTTGCTCGTTGCGGCCAACTCTGGCTTTACCGAATCGTTCTTCCACGACCACGTATTGCGAAACCAAAGTTGCGGCAGGAGATGAATCGTCGCCGCCTCCGGTCCGCGGTTGTGAACCGTGACCAACATCAAAATGTCTTCCGGCGCAGATTTGGCGTATTCGACGAAGACATCAAAATACCGGTCGTCATCGAAGATGCCCGTGTCGAGCAACTCGAACTCCGGTTGATCCTTGCCGCGACGCCGGTTTTCCTCGACGAGTTGGGCGTAGGGGAATTCCCGCTGCGGATACTTGTAGAGCATCTTCAAATAGGAATGGGTCGGCGTGGCATCGAGGTAATAATAAATCTCCTTCACGTCCTCGCCGTGATTGCCTTCGCTGTTCGTCAGGCCAAACAAACGCTCCTTGAGAATCGGATCGCGCCCGTTCCACAACGCCAGCCCGAGGCACAGGTATTGCCAGTCGTCACTGATGCCCGCGATGCCGTCTTCGCCCCAGCGATAGGCCCGGCTGCGAGCATGGTCATGCGGCAGGTATTCCCAGGCGTTGCCGTGCGGCGAATAATCTTCGCGCACCGTGCCCCACTGACGCTCGGACACGTAAGGTCCAAACGAACGCCATTTTTCTTTGCCGGAATTGGCGAGGTCGAGGCGGAGTTGTTCGGCGGTTGGAGCTTTCATAAAGGTGAGCGGGACGTTACGGCTTTGGTTTGATTACGGGAACGAGGTCTGGAGACGGCTTCCAAGTTTGAAGATTTGCCTGGATGCGGCGCACGCTGGTGGGAATTTTCCGCGCTATTGCTTGCGGCCAACACCACCAGATCCAGGCGCAAGGCTTCGCCGACCGACCAGGCTTGGAACGGACAACCACGCGGCGCGTGCGGGGCAGTCGCATCGGCGATTTCCGAAATGTGGCCGAGGCCGGCATCATCGAGGTGCGCGAGCAGCGGTGCGAGGAATTTCTCGCGGGCCGCGCGCTTGGCGTCGTTTGTGCCGCCGCGCACGCGCACCCAGGCTTCGACAAACGGCCCGATGAGCCACGGCCAGACTGTGCCTTGATGATACGCGCCATCGCGCTGCAACACGCCGCCTTCATAGTGTGCCGCGTAACCAGCCTCGCCGGGCGCGAGCGTGCGCAAACCCAGCGGTGTCCAAAGTTTTTCCTCGACGAGCGACACGATGCGTTCGGCACGCGCGCCCTCAATTAGCGGAAACGGCAGTCCGCCCACGGCAAGGATTTGATTCGGGCGCAACGCGGCGTCCACTTCGCCCGCGCGATGGTTGGCGTCAATCACGTCGTAGAGGCCACCAGCTTTTTCGTTCCAGAATTTCTCGCGGAATGATTTCAAGCCGCGATTGAAAGTTTCCTCCCAATGGGGCGCGAACCGGCTGGCGATGCGCACCGCGTTCAACCAGAGCGCCTGAATCTCCACGGGTTTGCCAATGCGCGGCGTGACCACCCATTCGCCCACCTTGGCATCCATCCAGGTGAGTTGCACGCCGCGTTCGCCCGCCGCGAGCAAACCGTCCTCGTCCTTGCGGATGCCGAAGCGCGTTCCTTTCGAGTAACCGTCGAGG
>JBGTJY010001020.1:0-2844 GCA_041744855.1 Candidatus Hydrogenedentales bacterium | reverse complement strand
CGTAGGGTCAGAATGACGCGCAGGGTCAGAACGGCGCGCAGCCCGCAGCCACGAAACTACAACACTCCAGCCTTCTTCAATTCCTCGATCCCAGTTCGCACTTCTCCCGCCGACTTGTGCAGGGCCGCCTTCTCTTCGGCGCTGATGCCCAACTCGACGATCTCCTCGACGCCTTCCTTCCCCAATTTCACGGGCACGCCGATGTACACGTCATTCAGTCCGTACTGCCCCGTCAAATGCGCCGCGCACGGCAATAACTGCTTTTCGTCCCGCACGATCGACTGCGCCATCCGCGCGGCGCTGGCGCCCGGCGCATAATACGCGCTTCCGGTTTTCAATAGCGCGACTATCTCCCCGCCGCCTTTCCGCGTGCGTTCCATCAGCGCGTCAATTCGGTCCTTCTTCATCAACTTCGTGATCGGAATGCCGGACACGGTCGTGTAATCCGGCAAGGGCACCATGTCGTCCCCATGCGAGCCTAACACCATCGTGTCGATGTTCTTCATGTTCACGTTCAATTCCATGGCGACGAAGGCCCGCAACCGCGCGCTATCGAGACAGCCGGCCATGCCGACGACCTGTTTGCTCGGGAATCCCAATTTCTTGAACGCCAGATACGTCATCACGTCCAGCGGATTCGTGACGATAATCACGACGCTGTTCGGCGCGTGCTTCTTGATGTTCTCGCAAATCCCGGAAATGATCTCGCCGTTTTTCGACAACAAATCCAGCCGCGTCATGCCCGGTTTCCGCGCGAGACCGGCTGTCACGATACAGACGTCCGCCCCGGCGATATCTTTGTAATCATTCGTGCCGGTGACGATCGATCCATAGCCACGGATCGGCCCCGCCTCCGTCAAATCCAGCGCCTTCCCCTGCGGCACGCCTTCGATAATATCGGTCAAAACGATGTCACCGAGGTCCATCTCGGCGCAATATTGAGCCGCTGAAGCCCCAACATTCCCCGCCCCGATACAAGCTATCTTGCAACGCTTACCCGATGCCATTACGAATATTCTCCATTCAGACAAAAACAAAATTCCCGGGGGACGCGCTCACCGCAACCGCGGCCGCGTCAGCTCCGAAACGGCGTGAAAACGCGCAAGTATACCCAACCACCGGCCCCTTACCAATCTCTCGATATCTCTCTCCGCGAACCTCCGCGTTCTCCGCGACTCCGCGTTTATCGGGCCATTCCCGATTTGACCACCTCCGTCTTCCGCCCGAGCCGCCGCTCCAGATCGACCTCCGGCAATCCCGGCGTCCGCGAAATAATCTCCCGCGACCCATCCGGCAGCAGCACGAACGTATCCTCCGACTTCACGCCTGGCGCGGACGGATTCCAGGCGAACGCATAGCCGAGGGGCACGTCGATCCCGAATCGTTCCCTCAAGCGCCGCGTCCACGGCTCGCTATCGATCCGAAAGGATTCCCCCGGCGCAGCTTTGCACGTGCGCGCGCCATACCCCGTCGTTCCGCCTTGATGATGTTTATGCCACTCATTCGCGTCGAACCCAAACTCGACATATGCGCGCTGACAATCGATGAAAATCTCGCCCAAGGTCCGGCCGAATCGCGTCGCTTCCTGCAAGCGCGCGTCCACGCAACAAATCCGCTCATATGCGTCCAGAATGTCGCCAGACATCTCGCCCACACACCGAAACCGAGTGATCGAAACGCTCAGCCCATCGCGCACGAACCCGCCGACGACCATCACGTACCTATCGACTGGGTGAGATTGGCGGCCATCGATGGGCGGCAGTGTGTGCAACGGATGCCGGTAGCGCGCGATGCGTTCGTCCGCGGCAATCAGATGGACCGGGACGAGGCATCCCGCTTGCATTCCGGCGTGCGTGAGCGCGGCGGCGATTTCGTGTTCGCCCGTGCCTGGTGTAATCGAGGCCAGCGTCAATTCCATTGCATTGGCGGCGACGGCTCCAATCTCGCGGTATTTGTCGATCTCTTCTAACGTGAGCATCGCGCGAATCGGCATCAGCTGCTCGTGCACGTTCTGCCCGATCGCTCCGTCATCCGAAGCGATTTCTCCGCCGAACTCCCGCCGGGCCAATTCCGCCACGCTTCCTTCGAACCAGGGAAATTCGCGATGCTCGCAATCGTAGCCTGTGATTTCCTCGTCGAGCATCCTCGGCATCTCGATTTCGTTCGCGAATAAAACCGGCGCGCCGTCCCGCCGGACCAACAACGAAGCGACGCCGCCATCCTGCGCGATGTTTACGTGATTGCGCTTGCCGCCGGTGGCCATCGCGAAATTGTCTACTCGACTCAGCAGAACGGCATCTAGGCGGGATTCGATTAGGAAATTACGGATTAGGGCTATACGGGTATCGAATAGATTCATGAGTTTGTCCACAGACTTACACAACACGGCGTGGCCGCAACCAAATCTAGCCACGAACGCTCACGAATTGTCACGAATTGTCACGAAAGAAATCACCACCGATGAACACCGATATCCACAGATGAACACTGATGTTCTATTTCGATGACGATGACGATGACGATGACGATGACGAGACAGTTGACGCCGTATTGAGTTACGTGATGGCTTGGTCGAACTTCTTGGAAAAAATGAAGTGGGTTGGAAAATTGTAGTAGAGAGCGACATTATGGGAAATATGGGAAGAATCGGACGTTTGGCGCTTTGCGGACGATCTGCGAATAACTAAAATACCTTTCGATCTACTATGCGCCGGAGGTATTCTCCGTAGCTACTGCTGCCCATCGCCGACGCCTCCCGCAATACATCCTCCTCGCCGATCCAGCCCTGCCGCCACGCGATTTCCTCCAAGCAACATACCTTCAAACCCTGCCGGGCGTCGATCG
>JBGTJY010001019.1:0-8687 GCA_041744855.1 Candidatus Hydrogenedentales bacterium | reverse complement strand
GTGCCAAGGACGAACTCGGGCCAGGTCCTCCTCGGCAGAATGGCCCCGCCGAAGCCGCAGGGGAACGCGATTATTCAGAAGTAGCGTCGCGTGGCGCAACGATCGGCACGCCTACTTGGCCAGCCTTTCGCGCATCGATGGTGATTCACTCGCTGGCTGGCGAGGAACCACGAGAGTCTCTGGTGCTCCCATCGAATCGTCGCTCGGTGGAGGGCCGCCCCAGATCAACACATCCGGGCAAATATCCGCACCAATTGGCCAAACGATTGTGCCACCCTCGACGCGCATTTGCCCAAACAACTCAGGATCCCGGCGTAAGGCCTCGAAAATACCGCCTTCGATCACGCGGGAAAGATCGCGTTCGATCTGTTGACCGTTCGATAAAGTGAGTCGGGCGCGAAACTCGTCTAGCGCGATGACCTTTACAACAACGATTGCAGTCACTGAGCGATCATTTCCAAGCGATAGGTTGAATGCCCTTGCTGTACGCTTCCAGAAACCACTCCGCCTGCGGGAAATAATCTTGCTCCATCTCCGCCGGCGGCACTATCCAATCGCGCGCCCCGATGACGCAGACCGGCGCGTCGAGGTGATCGAACGCCGCGCGGGAAACTTGCGACGCCAGCGTATGCAGATAGCTCCCGCGATCGCACGCATCGCTGGCTAGGATAAGCCGGCCGGTTTTCTTGACCGAATCCACGAGCGGCCCAAGGTCGAATGGCACGAGTGTCTGTCCGTCGATCAACTCGACCGAGATGCCGTACTCGTTCTCGAATCGTTGGGCCGCTTCCCACGCGCGGTACAATGTCGCGCCGAATGTCATGATCGTGAGATCGTCGCCAGACTTTAGAATCGCCGGCTCGCCGATCGGGATTGTGTAGTACTCCGCCGGAACGCCTTGCTCGTGAAAGATCTCCGTTTGGTCGTAGATGCGCTGGCTCTCAAAAAATACGACCGGATCGTTCCCGCGCAGCGCGGACGCGAGCAGGCCCTTCGCGGAATAGGGCGTCGCGGGAAACACGACCTTCAGCCCGGGAATGTGCGCGGTGAGCGCCGTCCAGTCCTGCGAATGTTGCGCGCCGTATTTGCTGCCGACGGACACGCGCAACACGACCGGCATCTTGCAATAACCGCCGGACATCGCCTGCCATTTCGCGAGTTGATTGAAAATCTCGTCGCCCGCGCGGCCCATGAAATCGCAGTACATCAGCTCGACCATCGGGCGTCCGCCTTCGAGCGCGTAGCCCACGGCGGTGCCGACAATTGCGCCTTCAGAAATCGGCGAGTTGAACAGCCTGTGATACGGCAGGCACTCGGTCAGCCCGCGATAGACCGCGAACGCCCCGCCCCAATCGCGATTCTCTTCGCCATACGCGATGACGCGCGAGTCGTTGTAAAAGTGATGAATGATCGCTTCGAACTCTGCATCGCGAAAGCTGACTGCGCGCGCTTCTTTCAGGATAGCGCCCGAATCGTCGATACCTCTGCGCGATTTCTTGGCGATTTGCTGTAGGCGAGGATTCTCTTCGAGCGGCATTAGCACGTCGTCGGGCCGCGCCAATCCCGGCAACTCTTCTTCCTCGATGTTGCAGAACGTAATCGCATCAAGCCCCGCAGCGGTCGCAATATTCATTCGCGGGGAAACTTCCAGGCTCGACGCCAGGCGGCATGCATGCCGCACCTTCGCCTTCGCGTATTCGCCAATCGTCTGGAGCCCGTCTTCCGTCAGCACCCCAGCATCGATCATTTGCGCGCCAAATTCCGCCAACGGATCCGCCGCGCGCCACAATTCCATTTCCTCGCGCGACCGATACGAAGACTGATCGCTCGGCGAATGGCCCGATTGCCGATAGCACGAAACCTCAAGCAACACCGGCCCCCGCCCATCGCGAATCACCTCAAGTTTGCGCGCGTACGCATCCGCGACGGCGAGCGGATTGTTCCCGTCGACGCACTCCGCGTGCATGCCGTCTTTGTTCACGCCGGCGCCCACGCGCGCGATGCGGTCGATGCCCATCGTCTCGCCGATCGGCTGCCCGCCCATGCCGTAGTAGTTGTTCATGAAGTTGAACACGATCGGCAATCCGCCGCGAAGCTCCTGGTCCCACAGCGTGTGAAACTGGCCCATCGACGCGAAGCCGAGCGCCTCCCACACCGGCCCGCAACCGAGCGACGCGTCGCCGATGTTCGCGACAGTGATGCCCTTCGCGCGCTGCACCTTCTTGTAGAGCGCCGCGCCCGCCGCGATGTCCGCACTCCCGCCGACGAGCGCATTGTTCGGATACACGCCGAACGGAATGAAAAACGCGTGCATCGAGCCGCCCATGCCCTTGTTGAAGCCGGTCTCGCGGCCGAATATCTCCGCGAGCAGCCCATAGAGCAGAAAGTCGACCCCGAGTTCCTCGTCGGCGCTAGACGCGAAAACCGCCTTGCCGTTGCCCGCGCCGGAGAGGTTCAGTGGCGAAACGTCGGAGCGATGCGTCTCAACCACGCGCAGTATCGCGCCTTCAAAGTACTCACGCATTGTCCGATCAAGCTGGTCGCCGCGCAACTCGTCGATCGCGCGGAGCCCCTTCGCGATGATCTCCCCGTGGCTGCGATGGCTCCCGAAGATGTGGTCGTCGACGGTCAGGTGGACCATCTCGCCTACCGCCGCCGCTTCCTGTCCAATCGAGAGGTGCGCCGGCCCGGCGTGGTTGTAGCGGATATCTTCGTATTCGCCGAGCTTCTTGATGCCGTCGAGCATCGTCTCGAACTCGCGAATCAGCGCCATATCGCGATAGATTCGCACGGCGCGCTCACGCGAGATGCCGCCCTTCCGCTTGATCTCCTGCGAAAGAGTTTTCGCATAGGTATTGACTGGGATTGAGCCCAGGTCGAGCCGGTCTTTCTTGCGAACGACTTCAGGGTGTACTACGAGATGTTTGGGCATGAGGAAAGAGAATTCCCGCTAGATCGGTTTTGGAAGGGGAAATTATACCGAATTAGCGGGCTAAGGTGTTTGCGGCCGGAATATCAACTACTTTACGACGAGCGTGCGAACGTCGGCAGGCGAAGTCGCAAGGTATTCGGCGGGAAAGTCAACGAGCGGCTTCATGTAACCGTTGGGATCACCGATAGTGGAATGCGAAACATGCAGTGTCAGTTCACCTGAACGAAGTTTCTCGATGTCGTCGCCGCTAAGGTTTATCTGGAATCGACCCTGAGCATCTACGTCCGTGGTCATTCTTCCTAATGTAAGGCCGTCACTCATTTCGGCCTGCAGAGAGACTTGAACCCGCTTTCCGGGTTGCGACAGGATGGGACTCGCAATTGCTCCGAACCTCAGCGATTTCGCGGGGAAGACAAACTCGACTTCGCTGCTTCTGCCGTCGAAGAAATCGACCTCCACCGCCTGGGCGAAATCTGCGTCAAAGTGCGGGTTTTTTATCGTGTCCAGGGGCAACAGGAACACGTTGTATTCGCCCTGCGGCAGATTATCGATCCGAAACGTGCCGTTCGATTCGAGAAACGGGTAGCTACAGGAAAAATGTAGGGCCGACTGGTCGCCTCGCGTGTAAATGCGCACAAGTGCGTGTTCGATTGGGTTCCCGCGATCATCGTGCATCGTGCCGGTTAACGACGCGGTTCCGCGCGGCCATTCGGGGATCTCGAAGTTGAGTTTGCTCGGTCCCAGCATCGGCTCGCTTGCGGCAAGCTGAGTCAAACGGCTAGCGAACGTGTGCGGGAAGAACTCATTGCGTTGGGCATACACCGTGTAACGCCATTTCAGACCATCGAAGAAAAACTCGCCCGATACATTGCCACCCGTATCCGGTGCATCGATATATCCGTCATAATGCTCAGGGTCTTTGTATTCACGAATAAGTATGATGGGGAAAGCGACGGCAGCGCCGTTCTCGTCGGTCACCCTTCCTTGGAGCATTGTGTCCGCATTGAGGTCTTCGTGTGCGGAGGCATAGCCTTCGAAAATCCCATCGAACCCAGCACCAAGCCCCCAGTCGAAATCGCTCGCGACTAACACTCGCGACGATGTCGTCTGCCCCGCCTCTAACACGATCGGATTTGGCCAGGTATCGTTGATTCCGATTGCTACCGGCTTGGCCTCGTTCGAGTCGATGGCGTCACGCGGTGTTTGCTCGGAAAAGTTAGCATCCACCGAATTTCTTGGAATGATCGCCCCTATGTAGTACTCGCCGGGGCTCATATCGTCAATGACATGCTCTCCCGCGCCCGGGATCTCACGGACGAAAACTGGGTCGGAAGACCATGTCGGGTCCGCGAAAAAGCCGATGTGAACCTCGCGCTCGTCTGGCACGCCTTCCACCTGAATATTGAGCCGGAGCGTCGCGCCGCCGTTGGAGCCTTGCCACGCAGGTTCGGCGCGATTCTCGCTGAGCGAAAGCGGTCGTAATCTATAAGCCATAGAAACGAGCGGATATCCAATGTTGGGCGTGCGAAGTAGATACCACGCGAGTGGCATGTTCGCATCCGGGGACGTTAGACCTTGACCCGATGGAATGGGCCAACCGTCGGCACGCGCTAGGGCGAAGCCCTCGGCGGAGCGGTCGACCGTTCCTGTGAAGGCGACGGCGGGCGGCTCCGCAACCGTGCTCGGTAGCGTTGAAGCGACGGGTTCCGGTGTCGGTTCAATTGGAGCTATGTCTTCCGACGTTTGAGCCGTTCGCGTGGATGTTTGGAACGTCGGCGCTTCGGTCGACTCGCGAGCCATCATCCACACCGCGACTACAACAGCCGTGGACGCGGCGGCTCCCGCAAGCGCGAGCTTTAATCCCGCGGAGAAGCCTATCATCCCCGGCACCGTGCCCGCCGTGATCCGCCACGGGACCGACGCGGCAAGCGTGAGCGAGAGGATTTTCTTCAGCGACGCGGCGTCGTCGATCGGTTGAAGCTGGCTCCCGAGACTATCGACCAGATTTTTCCCTAGCGTATCGCGCGCGCGTTGGAGGCGTTTACGCGCTGCTGCATCGGAAATCCCGAGCAACCGGGCAATGCGGCGTGTGTCGAGACGTCCCAAGTAGTATAGCAACAGAATTTCCCGCGGGTCGTCCTCGAGCGCGTTGATGTGTTCGTGCAGGAGCATCGCCGCCTCACGCGTGAGAAGTTGCGTCGCGGGCGACGGAGTATCGCTGGCGCTCCGCGGAGTCAGATTGGCGGCGCGTCGACGCTTCCTGAGCAGATCCTGCGCCTGATTCTTCGCGATCGAGATTAGCCACGGTCCGAATTTCTTCGGCGTCTGCAGTTGGTTGAGCGACTGGAGCGCTCGCAGAAATGTCTCCTGGACGACATCCTCGGCGTCCGTCGCGTTGCGCGTCGTACCCAGGGCCACGGCGAAGGCGGGGCCGTGATAGCGCTCGACCAATCGGCCAAACGCTTCTCGCTCGCCGCCCAATACCCGCGCGACCAGGCTTGCGTCCGATGTTCGCAGCAATCCCGCCATAACCACCTCGCTTCAACGATTTTGCACTATAGACGCTTCGCATGGGGTAATGTGACGAGATTGCGAAAGCGTGTGGCGACACCAACCCGCCACTTGTGAGGTCCAAGGTCGAGACGCTATAACGGCGATCGGCGCGCACGCGGGCGCAGGAAAGGTTGGTTATGTCGAGTCCTGTCGAATCGAGTTTTGTCACCCGGATGGTTCGAGCAGCGCTATTGGACCCCGATCTGTACGAGCAGGTCGAGGTGGACCGCAGCGCCACCGCGCAGGCCGTGGGTGTAGTGGCGATTGCGAGCGTGGCGGCCGGTATCGGCGGTCTGAACGGTGGCACGATGGGCATCGTCGGCGCGGTCTGCGCTTCGTTGATCGGCTGGTTGATTTGGGCCGGGCTGATCTACTTCATCGGCGGGCGCTTGTTTCCCGAACCGGGAACCCGCGTCGATTGGCCGGCAATCCTGCGGACGTCGGGCTTCGCGCAAGCCCCGGGAGTACTCTACGTGCTCGGCATCATCCCGCTACTTGGATGGATCGCCGTCATTGCGGTGAGCATATGGGTCTTGATCGCGGTGGTAGTCGCCGTTCGCCATGCACTCGATTACCACAGCATCCCTCGGACGGTCGGCGTGTGCCTCGCTGGCTGGCTCATTCAGGGGATCGCGCGCGCCATTTTCTTCTGATCCTGCCCCTGTAACTGAATCTCGCCGGAATCACCCCGTCGGCTTCGTTAGCGCGAACGTGACGTCGACCGGCACGTCTCCCTCGGCCGGGACAGTCACCTGGCACGTCTGCACGCCGAGTCGTTCATGCCAGAATTCGATCGTGTATTCGCCTGCCGGCAAGTTCGGAATGGAATACAGCCCATCCGTTTTCGTCACGTGATGGTAGGGGTGGTCGAGCACCGCGCAGAACGCCTTCATCCACGAGTGCACTTCGCACTGAATGGGGAATACGGGTTCTGGTTTCTGGAAAACGTGCTCGAGTTCTTTGCGCGTTTCGTCCATGGACTTGTTGAGCTCGGAATTGACCTTGGGCAGAAAGTGGATGTTGTGGAGCGTGACATCCGGATTGAGAATTTTGAGGGTCTGCCCCGCCTGGAGCACAAAGACGTGCGGATCGTAGCGGCAACCTTGTTGGTTGAGCACGACTGGTTCGGTCGGGATTGGATGGACCTGTTCTGGCAACCCCGCGACAATTTGCACCATGACATGGGCCAGGCCTTGTTCTTCACCCACCACCAGTATCTGGTGGCGAGGGGGTTCCTTACCGGCGTGGAGCGCGGCGCATTTCGGGTCCGCGCTGAGGGGCACGGGCTGCATTTTCGGGACCTGACCCTCGAAGATCACTTTCCCGACGATCGACCCGCCCGAGGCGACGCCCGTTGCGAGGACGGAAGCGCAGAGTAGGCCTATCAGGCCGCGCCATTTTCTTGTGTCGTTAGCCATTCGATACCTCCAACCGTATCGAGATTGTAGCACTGTCGATGAAACCCCAAAAACGGGCGTCGAGGTTGCATTGTTCGTCGCGAAGGGGGCTTGTCAAATCGCAGAAGTCGTCATATAATCAGCAAACGATAAATTACGGAAATACGCACATACGGGACTTAGCGGCTTATGATCGCGAGCAAACGCAACGGGTTCACCCTCATCGAGCTTCTCGTCGTCATCGGGATCATCGGGATCCTCGCGAGCTTGTCGTTGCCCGCCTTGGCTCGCGCGCGGGAGTCCCCGCGCCGCGCGAGTTGCGCGAGCAACCTCCGGCAACTGGGCATCTCCCTAAAGATGTACGCGTCGGAAAGCAGCGGGATGTATCCGCCGCTGCAAACCTCCGTCGGCGACGATTGCGACGTGCCCAATTCGCGCACGCTGATGTTCCGCGGCAAGTCGATGTATCCCGAATATCTACCCGACGCGGAGCTGCTGGTCTGTCCGTCGGATGTGGACGGCCCGGACCAATACGACAGGGGCCGCTGGAGAAGACCCGACGGGCCGGCGGCGACGCGCGTCGGGGGATCGACTAATCCATGCCTGATCGACGATCTTTCCTATATTTATTTCCCCTGGGTGCTCAAGTTTCAGTGGCTTATCGATACGGCGACATTCGATCTCTCTCCCGCGTTCGCAGAGGGACTGATGAAAGCTATCCGCGGAGAAAGCGGCACCGATGAGGACGGTCCGCAATGGTCCTTCGAACATGAAGACGGCGAAACCTACAAGCTGCTTATCATGAGGGAAGGTGTGGAGCGATTTCTCATCGAGGACATCAACAATCCTTCGGTGAGCTCGAAGTCCGCCACGCAGATTCCAGTCATGTTCGACAATGTCAACATCGATGTGACTGGGTTCAACCATGTGCCTGGCGGCGCGAACGTGATGTATCTAGATGGGCACGTTGAATTCGTTAAATATCCTTCGGTGTTTGAATTTCCCGCGACGCGTGCATGGGCGGAGATGGTTTACGAGCTCAAGCCGTGCGAGGCTGCAGCGGAGCAGGCGGAATCTGACGAGGCCTAGCTGTTAGCGTCCGCCGGCCTGCCAGATCAGATCGATTAGCGCCTGGTTATTCTCGGACTGCGCGGCGGCTAACGGGGTCCGTTTGCCCGCATCCGTTTTGTTCACGTCGGCGCCGCTGGCCAGTAGCAGCGAAACCATCGTGACGTCGCCCTGCTCGATCGCTGAGATCAACACCGGCTCACCTTCTGCGTCGCTATCGTTTGCGCTCGCGCCTTTCAGCAACAAGAGATTCACCAAATCGCGCGCGCGGTCCTTCACCGCCAAAGTGAGCGGCGACTCGCCTGTCGTCGTTCGAGCGCTCACGTCGGCCCCTTTATCGAGCAGCATCCGCACCATGTCGGTGTGACCCCCGCGCGCGGCGAGCTGAATCGGGGTCCATCCCGTCGAAGTCGCGGGACTTACATGCGCGCCATACGCGATGAGCGTGAGCGCCACGTCCATGTTGCCGTCGCGCGCCGCGCGGTGCAGCGGGACCACGCCATTCGAATCGGCCGTGTTCGGATCGACGTCGAGATCGCGCAACATCGACGTGAGCTTATTGACTTCGCCTTTTCGCGCGACGTGATGGATCGGCATCATGCCGTGAATATCCGCTTCGACGATCTTGGCGTTGTCTTCCGAACAGGAAAGAGCGCAGCACGCGCCGAGGACCGCGCACAGGTTCCGGAGCCCACGAATCGGTGTTTTTCTCGACTGAGCAGCCATCAATTACCAGT
>JBGTJY010001018.1:0-1567 GCA_041744855.1 Candidatus Hydrogenedentales bacterium | reverse complement strand
GGCATGCTGCGCAATACGGGGAATCCGCTCGACGTCGCTGTCGCGGGTCCGGGTTTCATCGCAGTCAACACGCCCGATGGCCAGCGCTACACGCGCCACGGGCAATTCAGCATCGGCGATGGCGGACGCCTGCTCGTCGGGGACGGGTACGAAGTCCTCGGCTCGGGCGGCGGGCCAATCACCATCGACGGCGGCGAGGTGGAGATCGACGGCGACGGCACCATCAACGTGGACGGACAGCCGGCCGGCCAAATTCAACTCACCGAATTCGAGAATCCGCAGTTGCTCCTCCGTCAGGGGGCGGCGTTATTCGCGACGACCGAGGCCGCGGAAGAAACCGCGCGGCCTGCTGAGAATACGAACCTCGTGGGGCGCGCGCTCGAAAGTGCGAACGTGCAAATCGCGACGGAAGTTTCGGAAATGTTGTTGGCGTTACGCGCTTATGCGGCGAATCAGAAGGTGATTACCGCGATTGATGAGACCGTAAGCCGGTTGATCGATCAGGTGGGGGCGCCTTCGTAGAGAATTGCAACAGGAACTGTCATTCCCGCGCAGGCGGGAATCTCTCAACTAGATTCGGCGCGTTTGGTTTAGTGGGGAGATTCCCGCCTGCGCGGGAATGACGGGAACGACGGGTACAGAAGGCATAGGGGTACCGGGGGGAATAGCCACACATGCTTCGCGCGATGTTCAGCGCTGCCACGGGGATGGTGGCGCAGCAGACCAATATCGATACGATCGCGAACAATCTCGCGAACGTGCAGACGACCGGATTCAAGCGCAGCCGGGCGACGTTTCAGGATTTGCTGTATGAAACGATCCGGCTGCCGGGCACCCAAACCTCCGCCGGCATTACGACGCCCGAAGGCATTCAAATCGGCCACGGCACGCGACTTTCCGCCGTGTCGAAAAACTTTGCGCCGGGTTCGTTTATTCAGACGGGTAATCGCTACGACCTTGCGATCGAGGGCGATGGATTTTTCGAAGTGACTCTGGCGGACGGCTCGCAGGCATTTACGCGCGACGGATCGTTCCGTATCAATTCGCAGGGCCAACTCATGACCGTCGACGGATATCTCCTCGAGCCCGCGATCACCGTGTCGGACGATGCGTCGGAAGTTTCGATCGGGGCGGACGGCACCGTGTCGATCCTGGAACCCGGTTCGACGACGCCTACGACCCAAGGCCCCATCCAGCTTGTACGGTTTGCGAATCCGGCGGGACTCGATGCGCGTTTGGGTTCCGGTTTGTTCATCGAGTCGGATGCGTCGGGCGCGCCCACGCCGAGCAATCCCGGCGAAGACGGGGCGGGATTGTTGCGCCAACGATTCCTCGAGAACTCGAACGTTCAAGTTGTGGAGGAAATCATCAACCTGATCGTCGCGCAGCGGGCTTACGAGGCGAACTCGAAAGTCATCCAGACCTCCGACGAAATGTTGCAGGTCGCGAATAACGTGAGGCGCTAAGCGATGACGACACTACGTAGTCTTTTGCGACTAAACAGTCATTCCCGCCCACTCCGTCATTCCCGCGCAGGCGGGAATCTCTCCGCGAGTTCCGGCGCGTC
>JBGTJY010001017.1:0-1647 GCA_041744855.1 Candidatus Hydrogenedentales bacterium | reverse complement strand
TGATGGTCATTGTCGATGAAAATGGTCACCAGGCAATGGGGCGTACGGCGGACGTGATGGGACTCGGCAACATCGCTGACAAACTCTGCGCATTCGGTTTCGACACGATGACGGTTGATGGTCATGACGAAGTAGCCATTGATTCCTCCATTCGTTCCTTACTCGCCAACGGCGGCACGCAGCCGAAAGCGGTGGTAGCTCGGACGGTCAAAGGCAAGGGCGTGACGTTCATGGAAGACGATAATCGCTGGCACTACACTCGGCTAAACGCGGAAACGTACGCGACATCGCTTCAACAACTTCAACTCGTGTAAGAGATTCTGATGCGAACGGCTTTTACACGCGCGTTAGTTGATGCCGCCCGAGCGGATGATCGCATTGTGTTGTTGACCGGGGACCACGGCTATGCGCTTTTCGACGAGTTCCGCGCTGCGTGTCCGAACCAATACATCAATGCCGGAGTCGCGGAACAAAATATGGTCGGTGTTGCCGCCGGTCTTGCGAAGGGCGGATTTCGCCCGCTCGTCTACGGCCTCAGTGCGTTTGTTCCCATGCGCGTTCTCGAGCAAATCAAGCTCGACGTCTGTTACGAAAATCTGCCCGTAGTGTTTATCGGCGACGGCGCCGGCGTGGTGTACAGCACGCTTGGTGCGAGCCATCAGTGCACCGAAGACATCGCCGCGTTGCGAGCAATTCCCAACCTTGGAATTCTTTCACCTGCCGACGCGATGGAAATGACAAGTTGCATGGAGCTTGCCCTATGCGCGAATGGCCCGACTTATGTCCGGATGGGGAAGGCCGATTTGGGGGATGTCCATAAGGAACTCCCAATCGTAGAGTGGGGCCGACTGCTGCCGGTTCGCGCGGGCACCGGTCGAGTCGCGTTTATCGCCACTGGATCAATGGTCAAGACCGCGATCACGGTTTCGGAGGCATGGTCGGACAGTTCGGTGTGGAGCGTGCCGTGCATCAAGCCGTTGGACGAACGACAGGTCACATCGATCTGCCGTCGCCATGAGTGCGTTATCGTGTTGGAAGAACATTCTATTTTCGGCGGGCTTGGTTCGGCCATCGCGGAAATGGCCGCCGCCAGTGCACCGACTTGGGTTTGCCGTATCGGCATCGAAGACAGGTTCTCCGAACGGTGCGGGAGCTACGGTTATTTGATGAAAGAGCATGGTCTGGACGTGGAATCCGTGCGTGCCAAAGTCCGGCAATTCCTCGAACGAACCAGACATTCAGAGTGGTCAACCAAGCAAGGAAGCAAACGGAATGTCGCAAGCATTGCGTGAGAAAATACTCGATTTGGTGCGTGCGTATTGCCACGCCGAGCATGGCACGAAATTGTTCGTGCCGGGTCAGTCGAAGGTGCCGTACGCCGGCCGTGTGTTTGATGAGAATGAAGTGGCGGCCGGGGTCGATGCCCTGCTCGATTTTTGGTTGACGTTGGGGCCACAGGGCGAGGCGTTCGAGCGGGAACTCGCCCGCTATGTTGGCACGCGACACGCCGTTCTTGTGAATTCCGGATCGAGCGCCAATCTCGTTGCCTTCGCAACGCTGACAAGTCCGCAATTAGAACGTCCCCTGAAACCCGGCGATGAAGTAATCACCGTTGCCGCCGGTTTCCCGACGACCGTGGCGCCCATC
>JBGTJY010001016.1:0-4905 GCA_041744855.1 Candidatus Hydrogenedentales bacterium | reverse complement strand
TCGCGAAACCACTTCCTTCGCGACTACGCCTTCGCACGCCCCCGCGACTCGCTCTACAGAAGTTCCCACCGATTCTTCGGCCTCATCGCGCGAGATTCCATGATCGCGCGCGACCGCCGCCAGCAGCGTCTCCCATTCCTGCACCGGAATGAATAGCCGTTCCGTCACCCATTCCCGCAACTCGTCGCCGGGACGCGGCGCATAGCCCGGAAAAACGCGCTGCGCCTTCGCCTGAAAACTTTGGCACAATTCCGCCGGCAATTGTGGCCGCAACGACTCCGCGTGCATCGCGGTTTGAAACAAATCCTCGCGCAGCTTCGATTCGATCCGGCCCGCCGGCGCATCGCCTTCGTACATGTACTGATTCGTTTCGCCCCACACCACGCCGACCGCAAACGGCGACGGCGCGGAAGTCCGCACCTCCGTGCGCCGGATCGCACCGTCTTTCACTTCCTGCAGCAGATTGCGTGCGTTGTCCAGTTCGAATTCGTCGCGCATGCACGTCCGCCACGTTTCGATCAGGATCGGAAAGTCTTCGTACTTCGCCACGGCGTCCAGCAAACGCTTTGAGCGAATCCGCGTCATCCACAACGGCATGCGTTTCCCAAACGTTTGACGCGGAAGCAGCAGCGCCCGCGCCGCGTTCTCCCGAAATCGCGCGCCGAAAAGGCCCGTCTGTTCGAGTTTCCTGCGCAGTAATCCTTCGAGTGCATCCGGCTCGACCAAGGCGAACAGATCGGCCTCCATCAATCCATCGGGCAAGATGAATACGATGCAGTCGTTGTCGGCGAAAATCTCCGCGGGTTCGCCGAATTCCTCCTCCCACGCCTGCGCGAACGCGAGCGCGAGCGGCCGATTCACTGCGCCGCCCCACAACGTGTGCAAGATCAGCGACGTGTACTCCTTGTCGCGCCGATGGTCGGCGCAGCGCTCGATCAACAAATGGTGCCGATGCGGCAGCTCCGCGTTCGTCGCTTCCCGTTGACGCTTCAGAAAATCGATCAACGCGTTCGCCGCCTGATCGTCCATCGAACAATCGCGTTGAAGCTCGGCGGCCAGTTCGCGCGAGCCAAGCCGCGGCGCGATCGTCTCGAGAAAACGCGAGGTCAATTCCGAGAAATGAAAACCCCGCGAAATAGTGTCCGCCCTCCAGAACGGCACATGCTGCACGACGCCGCTGCCGGGCGTTACAAACACGTCGTTGTGCGTGATGCCCTGAATGCGCCACACCTGCGTGCCCAACGTGAATGATTCGCCCAGGTGCCGCTCCCACACAAACTCCTCGTCGAGCTCGCCGATTTTCGCGTTGCTGCCCTGCACGCGCAGATTGAAGTAGCCGCGGTCCGGAATCGTGCCGCCCGAACTGTAGATGAGCCGCAGCGCGTGCGATTTCGCCGTGATCGTGTTCGTCTCGGGATCGACCGTCGCGAGCGCCTCCAACGCGCGAATCCGCGTGCCCTCATAACGCCCGCGCAACATCGCAATCACCAAATCGAAATGGTCGCGGCGCAACGTTCGATACGGCGCGGCGCGGCGCACGAACGCGAACAACGCGTCGATATTCCAGGTCTCCACGCCCGCCAGGGAAACGATCGTCTGCGCGAGAACATCCAACGGATTCTGCAGCGGCTGCAAGGCTTCGATGTCCCGCCGGTCGACGGCCTGCGCCATCACCGCCGCCTCGAGCAGGTCGCGCGCAAACAATGGAAACAACACGCCCCGGCTCACCTCCCCGACGCGATGTCCAGCCCGTCCGATGCGCTGGATCGTCGACGCGACGCTGAACGGCGTCTGCACGAGGACGACCTGGTCGAGCGCGCCGATATCGATTCCGAGCTCGAGCGAATTCGTCGCGACGATTCCGTCGAGCTCGCCGTCTTTCAGCCGCTGTTCGACGACCGCGCGAATCTCGCGGGATAACGACCCGTGATGCGCGTAGACCCGTAGCCGATCTTCGCCTTGGTTCAACAGCAGACTCATCCGCTCGCAATGCCGGCGCGTATTCGTGAAGACCAACGTGCTCTTATTCGCGTCGATGACCTGTTTCACGGCATCGCACAACACCGGCCAGCGCGAGCCGTCATCGGGAGGCTCGTCCTTCAGCGGCGGATAGCGAACCGTAATCTCGTAGGCCTTCGCCGCGCGCGATTCGACGATGGTAACGGGCCGCGCGCGATATTCGAGGGCCTTCAAATCAATCGCGCGATCCGGCGCGAGAGCGACGTTCGTCTCGTATCCCCCAACGAGGCCTGCGACGGCCGTCAGCGGATTGACCGTCGCGGAGAGCGCGATCCGTTGGAATTCGTCGTTGTACAGCAGCAGCCGTTCAACCGCCGTGAACAACAGCACGCCGCGCTTCGTATCCGCGATCGCGTGAATCTCGTCGAGGATAACCGTCCGAATCCCGCGCAACATCATGCGCGTCTTCGGCGAGCTGTGAATGAGGTTAAGGCTCTCCGGCGTGGTGACGAGTATCTCGGGCGGATGCAGCGCCATGCGCCGGCGCTCTTCCGCGGGCGTATCGCCGGATCGCGTCTCTACCCGGATCGACGGCAACGGCGCGCCCGCCGCCTCGAATGCGGATCGCAACGCCGCCAGCGGCTCCGTCAGGTTTCGCCGAATGTCGTTGTTCAGCGCCTTCATCGGCGAGACGTAGAGCACCCGCGTCCCGCCTGGCTCCCAAGCGCCCGTCAGCAACCGATCGAGCGCCCACAAAAACGCGGTCAGCGTTTTGCCGCTGCCCGTCGGCGCGGTGATGAGCGCATGCTCGCCCCGCGCAATAACGGGCCACGCCTGCGACTGAATATCCGTCGGCGCGCCATACGTCCGCGAAAACCACGCGCGCACCAAAGGATGAAACAGCCGCAACGACGAATCCATAACGCAACATCATCGCCCGCCGCGCCGATATCGCGCAATAGAGTAGGCCGGGCTTCCAGCCCGTCGGCGCGCCCACGGGCTGGAAGCCCGTGCCACAGACGCTACATTCCTTTACGCCGGGCTTCGAATCCCACGCCCAGGACGTCCAGGCGATCCTTCAACAAATGATTGCCGAGGCCCTTGCCGTCGGCGAATTCCATGTATGGCTCCGATTCCGAATCGTACGCCGGCCACTCGGGGAGTCCTTCGCCATTGGGGTTTCCCGTCTTCGCGAAATTGATCCAGTACTTCGAGATTCGATCCGAAACGCGGTAGTCCTCCTGCAAATTCGGATACGACGCGACGTGCAAATTCCGAAACGCGTACATGATTTCGGCCGCGTGGTATGCGCCCCAGTTCTCTTTGTCGGGGCGCGACGGCGCGTGCGTGAAGTAATACAAGTACGCGTCCGACGGCACGGTATCCATCATCCGCGCCCACGAGCGCATGTTCCATCCGAACGCGCGGTCGCGATACAGCGCCATGAACGCCGCTCGCACCTCGTCATCCGTCTTCGCGGGATACGCCGCCAACACCGCATCCGCGCGGTCGCCGTACTGATTGCGAATTTGCGCCTCGTACGCCGCCACGGTTTCCGGATAGCGATTGCCCGTCAACGACGTCCCCTCGTCCGCGTTGAACCCGACGATGACAGGTACATCGGATTGTTTGCCCTCGGCGTAAATCGTGTAGATGTCGTTCGGCAACATCCAACCATCCACCGTGGGCCGCAACGATCCGCGGAAACCCTCGAACGCCTTCAACACCTCCGCGGACGATTTCGCGCGCGCTTCCGCAATGTTCTTCACGCCGAGCGCCTCGAGGAAAGCCGCGCCCTGTTCCTCTGCCGAGGGTTGATCGCCCTGCTTCTCGCTCAGGCGCGACATCACGTCGAACGTCGCGCCGCTTTGTCCGATCGCGCGATGGAACAGCCCCTTCGCGAGCGGCGTCGCCTGCAGACAATTCACGCTCCACGACCCCGCGGACTCGCCGAAAATCGTCACGCGATCCGGATCGCCGCCAAACGCCGCGACGTTGTCGCGCACCCATTTCAACGCCGCGACCTGATCCAAAATCCCATAGTTGCCCGAGGATTTGTGCGGCGATTCGTTCGTCAATTCCGAGTGCGCCATGAAACCGAACGCGTTCAGCCGGTAGTTGATTGTGACGACGACGACGCCCTCGCGCGCCAGCGCCGAGCCGTCGTACACCGGATTATTGCCCGATCCGCGCGTCAACGCGCCGCCGTGAATCCAAACCATCACGGCCTGTTTCTCGTCCGGCTTCGCGGTCGTCCACACGTTCAGAAAGAGACAGTCCTCGCTCGTCTTGCCCAATTCGCGAGCGAAAAACGACCCCTCGGGATACTCGGCCTGGATCGCCTGCGGTCCAAACTCCGTACATTCGCGCACGCCTTCCCACGCGATCACCGGCTGCGGCTCGCGCCAACGGTATTCGCCCACGGGCGGCGCCGCATACGGAATCCCCTTGTATACGCGCACGCCGTGATTTTCGATCCCCGCAATTTCTCCGCCGGTTACTTTCACCGATTCGACATCCGCCCATGCAGCAGGCACGAGCACAGCGACTACCATCGCCGCGTAAAACAGTTGCTTGTTCATGATAAAATCCTCCCGGCAGCCCCAACATGCGTAGTTGGACATTGTAGAACGCATCGGCAATCGCATCAACACCTACCGCGGTCGCAATCGGGAGACCTGAAATGAAAAGACCGGTTCTCGTTCAATTCCGAGTCCTTCTCCTGATTGCACTCTTGCTCTCCGCTCTGTTTCCACTACTCGGCTGTCCGCCGATTGGCGGTGAGGGCGAAGGCGAAGGGGAAGGCGAAGGGGAAGGGGAAGGGGAAGGCGAAGGTGAAGGCGAAGGTGAAGGTGAAGGTGAAGGTGAAGGTGAAGGCGAAGGTGAAGGCGAAGGTGAAGGGGAAGGCGAAGGCGAAGGTGAAGGGGAGGGGGAAGGCGAAGGTGA
>JBGTJY010001015.1:0-2449 GCA_041744855.1 Candidatus Hydrogenedentales bacterium | reverse complement strand
AACGTGATGACGCGCAGGTCGAAGGCGTCGAGAATGACCATGCGCGGACGAGCGTTCGCTTGTGGCGGCAGAAAATATCCGTCGGCGTTGGTATGCGACACGGGAAACGCATCCAAGGCGAGCGGCCCGGCCCCAAGCGAGGCCGCGATGAGGATAGTTGCCACGATCATTCGCCGGCCTCTCGCGAGAACAACACGTAGGCAGTTTCGAGCGGATCGCTGCCCGCGCCGCGCGGCGCTTCCACGACGATGTCGGTTCGTCCGTCGAGGTCTATGTCGGCGGGATTGCACTCCGCCTCGGGGTCGAGGTCGATTTTGGCGACAGCATCGGCGGAGAAACGTTCGCCCTCGTTCCTATAAATGACTGCGCGGTCCACGGCTTCGCGCACCAAAAGGTCGCGGAGACCGTCGCCATCGAAGTCGCCGGTGATGTCGAATGACTGGCCCTCGCGAAAGCGCCGAAATTGGGGGCCGTCCTTGTAGGGCGCGGAATCGAGCCGGATGGCTATTGGGATTTCGATGTCGGGCGCGGGATGGAATCGCCCGTTTTTCTGAAGGTGAATTTCGACGTTGTAGTGCAAGCTGCGCCGCGTGAGGCGCTGCAGGATCGATTCGTGTAGGCCGCGTCCACTCGTGGTCAGCGAGCCGCCGACGAGGTCCAGGTTTCCGTCGCCGTTCACATCGACGAAGGAACACTGCGGGCGGAAGCCATGCGAACGGACAGTCGCGATGCTGACGCCGCCATCGAGACTGGCGGAGGTCGTCAACAGCGGGACCGGCGTGCCCGACGTTTCCGAAAGGCTCCACGAGGTACCGGCGAAATCCGTCGTGTCATCCGCGTTCAGCCGGCAAGGTTGCATATACGACGGGACCGCGGGATAGGAGTTCGATTGCGGCTCCGATGTTAGCGCGAAGTCGCCCGCTGTGCTGATGGCGTAACGGGTGTACGCGAATTCGAGGCGATCGAGCGCCGTTTCGCGTTCCGTCACGACGAGCAGCGATGCGCCGTCCACAATTAGGCGGCACGCCATTTGTCGCGCGGGGAAGCCCTTAGTCGATCGGGTCCGCGTGTGGTCGTTGCGCGCTGCATGGATTCGCAAGGGCGGCAGCACGTCCAGGGTGTTGGCGCGAAAGACGACGTTGCCCGCGCGCGCATAGATGTGGACGCCTTCCGAAGTGATAAGGACGATTTCGGGTTCGCCGTTCGCATCGATGTCGTAGAGGAATCGCGTGAACTGGACGCCCATCTCGGGCGATGTCTCCGCGCCTGCGAGGGGGGCTGCATCGATCGCGCCGCCGGGCCAGGAAATATCCTGATTGAACTGTTCCTTCCACGCGCCGTCCATCCAGCGATAGGCGCAAATGCGATCGGGAAAGAGCAGAAACAATTCGCCGTTGTGGATTTCCCCCGCGGGTTGCTCGTTGTACCGTGGGAGAAACGCGGCGTTTTCCAAGGAAAATTCGCCGTTGCGCTGAAAATACACGTGCGTTGGGAGGAGGACGTCAATCGCGCCGTCGCCGTCCACATCCGCACGGGCGGCGTTGATCGAGCGGTGTCCGTTGAGCGGATTGGGCGCGCCGGCTACGAGTCCGGGCATATCCACGCGCTCGAAGACTTGGGCCGCGAACGCGAATGAAACGTAGAGCGCGATCATGTGGAGATGTCCTTGCGCGCGAGGACGACTACGGCCGCCGCGAGAAAAATTGCGGCCGTACCCAGGGATACCGCGGCGGCCATCTGCGCGTTCGGGAGCCAGGTGGTGTCGATGGCGTCGCAACGATCGGCGAAGACCTCCCACGGCCATTCGAGATAGGTGAAGAACACGAAGCGCTCGATGTGCAGCGGGTACTTCACGGTCTCGATGAGCAGCCAGGTCGTGAGCGCGAGCGATGCGGCGACCGTCGTGCTGCGGAAGCACGTCGAGAGAAATAAGACGAGCGCGACGAGCGCTGCCTGGGGCAGGAGGCCGAAGAGCACCGCGGAGGCGAATGCGATCGTCATCTCGCGATCGGTGAACAACATTTCGCCGCCGAATCGCACGCCGCCGAGGTCGCCCCGCAGCGCGGCGCCGGCCCAGATGGCCGCGGCAGCGAACGCGCTGATTGCGAAGGCGTAGGTGAGTCCGGTTAGGAATTTCGCGAGCAACCACTCGCGGCGGCGGATGGGTTGGACGAGTACGACGCGCACGGTACGCGCGGCGAGCTCATTCGAGACGAGGCCGCTGCTATACAGAAGCAAGACGAAAAAACCGAGGACGTTGATGGTGAGCGGGGCCGCGTAGGCGATGAACGCGTAGTCGCTCTGGCCGTCGCGCTCGATGGGGTGCACGGCGAATGCCACGGCGACGCCCGCGAGCACGGCGAGCGGGCCGATGTACGTCTGCCAGTTGCGCCCGGCTTTGATTAACTCGATGCGGTACGCGTTGAGCACGCGCCCAATCATCGGTTGA
>JBGTJY010001014.1:0-1778 GCA_041744855.1 Candidatus Hydrogenedentales bacterium | reverse complement strand
ATTCGCCGACTTGGTGATTGATGACGTGGTCCATCACGAAGCGGTGGACGTTTTCGTAGGCGTTGAGGTATTTCACATCGCCGAATAGTTGGTACGCGTCGAGCATTCCGACTAGACACTCTGCCTGTTGCCAGAATTCTTTGTTCTTCTCGCGCGCCGGTCCGTCGTGCGGGCCTTCGCAATAGACGCCGCCGCGTTCGGTGTCGATGCCGTATTGGACGGAGTGATCGTAGAGCTTCTGAAATTTGCTCACGTAGACCGGCGGCTCGATTCCTAGAATGTTCAGCGTGTGATTTAACAGCCACGCGAACTCGACGTTGTGGCCGTAGCTGGTGTTGTTGATCGGCCGGCCTTGGTCCTCTTCGACGTCGCGGTCGGAGCCCCAGACGTTCTTGAACAGAATCGCGCGTTGCGGCGACCAATCGGGCAGGAACTGCGCGACGCCAGTGCCGAATTCGGGATGCATGATGCGATCGAATATCAGGTTGACCATTTCCAGCGTTCGGTCGCGGTAAATTTGCGCGCCGCTGGCCTCGTGGAGATTCGTGAAGGCTTCCATCAGGTGCATGTGCACGTCGAAGGATTTGCGATCGCCGCCGTACGCGCCCGGTTTCTTTTTCTGCCAGTCGCGCTCGAAAAATTCATAGTAGCCGCCGTGTCGATTATCCGCCGCGAACGTTTGAAACGTTTCGAAGGTGCGAACGGCCCATTCCATCCCGCGTAAATCGCCCGATGCCATGCCGTATTCGCTGAGCGCGTACATCGCGAACGCCTGTCCGTACGAAAGTTTGCTCGGGTCGGCCACGGTTCCGTCGCGCTCCGTGGTCCAATACCAGCCGGCGTGGTCTGGGTCCCAAAAGTGATCGATGAGAAACTCGACGCCCTGCTGCGCCCATTCGAGAAATTTTCCGTCATCGAGTCCGCTGCGATGAATCGAGGAGAAGGTGTAGATCATGCGCGTCTGGCAGATGAGCGTTTTGATCGTCTCACCGGTTGGGCGCCCGTTGCGATCGTAGTACGTCAGGAATCCGCCGTGTTCCTGATCGACGCCGTGCATGCGCCAATAGGGCAAGAGCTCATCGCGCAAATGATTCTGAATTTCGATGAGCCAACCTTCGCAGCGTTGCTTAAGCTGAGGATCCATTAAAAGGTCCTATCTCCGCTAGATATTCGATTTTTTGCCTGCAAGCGGCGTAAGTCTAGGGTCTGTAGCGGTGAAAGGCAATGGCGAAAGATTTTTGTGGATAGAAAGCGTTTGAATACGTTAAAATGCTAATAGGGAATACAGGCGCCTACTCGTGGACTCGCCAAAGGAGGACCCGTTATGACGAACGTGCCAGTGGTTCGGGATATCATGGTGGACGCCGCGTTGTCTTTCACTCCGGAATCGTCGGCGTATGAGGCCGTCGATAAAATGGTCGCCAAAGGTTCGGCCGGCGTGCCCGTAATTGACGAAAACGATCGGCTCGTCGGATTCCTGACAGAGAAGGATTGTCTGCGACTATTGTCGGTCGCACACCAATACAACACGACGGGGAGCCGCGTCCAAGACATCATGTCGGAGATTAAGGAGAGTCTCCATCCGGACATGGATTTGTTGTCGGCAGCGATGCGTTTTCTGAATTGCAACTTCGCGACGTTGCCCGTCATGGAAAATGACAAGCTGGTGGGGAGCATCAGCCGGCAAAACATGCTGGGGGCGATCCAAAGCATGAACCAGTCGAACGGTTTGGGTATTGAGCAAAGCAAGCGGAATCTCCGCCTGGTCGAGCATCCCT
>JBGTJY010001013.1:0-4201 GCA_041744855.1 Candidatus Hydrogenedentales bacterium | reverse complement strand
CCGTCAAGGTATTCACGAAGCTCCGCCTTTGTCCGAAGCTCCGGGCCGCCACGACCTTCCTCGAACTCCTTGAGCCCCGATTCTATACTTGCTTGCGCTTCCGGTCCCAGCGGTTCATCCGTATATGGGACCTCGACTACGCGCTCGAAGATCGCTTCAACCAGATCGCCCGGTTTGGCTCCTAAGCGCGAGAGCACGTCTTCGGGGACGACGATCTCGTTGTGCTTACCGATCCGAACGACGGACATTATGAGACTCCCAGTTTGCGAGAATTCCGCCAGCGAATCAGTATAACACTCACGGGTCAGGCATCACGTGCCCGTCTCAGGAGCCTAGCAATTCTCGAACGCGATTAGTGTCAACATTTCCGCCACTGAGTACGCAGGCGGTGAGACCGCCGGCGGCCACTTTCACCTTGCCGGCGAGCAAAGCGCCAAAGGCAGCGGCGGCCGATGGCTCGACGTAGACCTTGCATTGCTCCATGAGGACGCGCATCCCTGCGAGGATTTCGGCGTCGTTCACGAGCACAACGTCGTCGACGAACTCCTTCACGTGCGCGAAGGTCTGGGTGCCCGCGAATGGCGCTGCGAGTCCATCGGCGATCGTGTCGACCTTGTCGAGCGTATCCGGCTTGCCCGCCGCGAGACTTCGCGACATGGCGGGCGCGCCTTCGGGTTCGACGCCGACGAGCCTCGCCGTGGGCCGGAGCCGCTTAATTCCTGCGGCGACGCCGGAGATGAGCCCGCCGCCGCCGATGCCCGCCAACACGAGGTCGACGTTGGGAACGTCCTCGGCGATCTCCAATGCGATCGTCCCCGCGCCAGCGATGATGCGCGGATCGTCGAACGGCGGAATCACAGTGCAACCCTTCGTTCCGTTGATCGACGTCATCGTTTCGAGCAGATTGCCGTCCGTCTGCACGATCTCGGCGCCGTAGCCTCTCGCTGACGCGACCTTACTGGGGACGGCCCACGACGGCATCACGATCGTCGAGGGAATACCCAATTTCGAAGCGCCGTATGCGAGCGCCTGGGCGTGATTGCCGGAGGAGATCGTAATCACGCCGCGCGACTTTTCAGCGTCCGATAGTTGTGTGAGTGCGTTGAAAACGCCGCGCGACTTGAACGAGCCCGTACGTTGGAACATTTCCAGTTTCAGGTAGAGCTTGCAACTGAGTCGGTCGCTCAGTTGTTCCACGGCGATCAACGGTGTTCGTACGACGTGCGGACGAATGCGTTCCCGCGCGACCCGAATATCTTCCAGTGAGACATGCGGCACCGAGGTCATCCCACAACACGCAGCTCGCGGGGGAATGTGGTGAGGATTTCCGCGCCGGTTTCGGTGATGAGCACGTCGTCCTCGATGCGCACGCCGCCCCAGCCGTCGCGATACAAGCCGGGTTCGATGGTGATCACGTTTCCTGGTTCGAGGGGCTTGTGGTTGCCGTCCATGACGGACGGCGGCTCGTGAATGTCGAGGCCGAGTCCGTGGCCGGTCCGGTGCGTTGAGTATCCCTGAAATTCCGGTGCGCGAAAGTGATCCTGCGCGGCATGATGCACGGCGTGATTCGTCACGCGGGGTCCGCACTTCGCGCAGCCGGCGGCGTTTCCTGTTCGCACGGCTTCGTAAATGCGGCGCGTCTCTTGGTCGGGTTCGGCGCCGACCACGAAGGTCCGCGTGATATCGCAATGATAGCCGTTGTAGCTCGTGCCAAAATCGATGAGCAAGAGTTCGCCGCTTTGAATCGCGCGGTCGTCGGGGACGCCGTGCGGCAAGGCGCTCTTCGGTCCAGAGAGCACGATCGGGCCAAACGAGATGCCCTCGCCGCCGCCTTCGAAGAGCAACGAACACAGGCGCCCGGATAGCGCGCGTTCGATCGATCCCACTTTTACGCCTCGCAGCAATTCTTCCAAGGCCCCTTCCGCGATTTGCACTGCGCGTTGCATCGAGGCGATTTCGTGCGGCTGTTTGTGGGAGCGCAACGCCAACACCGCGCCGGCGCCATCGACGAATTCGGCGTGGGGGAGTGCGGCCCGCAGTCGATCGATTTCGAAGACGCGCATGACGAGCGGCTCGATGGCGCATCGCTTGATCCCCGTCAATCCTTGGGTGGCCTCTCGGAGCGCGGTGTCAGGACCGGTCGTGTCGTCCCACAGGTGAAGGCGCGCATCGAAGGCCACATTGCCGCGCCAATTCGACTCCTCGAAATTCGGTAGGACCACGACGGGCTCGCCGCCGCGCGGCACGATCAAGAGCGTCAAGCGCTCCGACGCGTGAAATGGAAAACCAGTGAGGTAGGTCAAGGCCGCGCTGGGGGTCACGGCGATCGCGTCGAGGTTTTCCGATTGGAGCGCGGCGCGTAGGCGTGCGAGTGGGTCGATCATTGCGAGGTTTCTCGATTGGGATGTACGGACTTCATGTCATGCGGTCCATCGTCGCGCACTGCACGTCATTCCCGCGCAGGCGGGAATCTCTCTGCTGATTGCGTAGCTTCGGGTGGGAGGGAGAGATTCCCGCCTGCGCGGGAATGACGGAACGGACGGGAATGACGGAACGGACGGGAATGACGGAACGGCGGGAATGCCGGAGCGGGCGGGAAGACGGAGCGGGCGGGAATGACGGTTGGACGGGAATGACGTGTCTAAAGTCTTTTCCATTCAATTACGCAACCGCGTCCGCTTCTTCGGGCTTTTCGTCTTGGATATACGTGCCGCCCTTGTACATGATCGCGACGCCGACGAAGATCACGGCCGCGGCGAACATCACGATGGCGAAAAACCCGAAGTATGCGGGGCCTTCCAGCTTTGTCGTCCCGTCGTCGTTTTGGATGAAGCGATTCACGAGGGCCGTGAACAAGTTGCCGGCGGAAATCGACAGCATGAAGAACGACATGATGAACGCCTTCATTCGCTTGGGCGCTTGGGTGTAGGCAAACTCGAGTGCCGTAATCGACACGAATATTTCGGCGACCGTCAGTACGAAGTAGGCTAACAATTGCCACCACATCGACGGCGTTTCGCCTGCGACGATCCGGGATTCAATCCAGGTCGGGATGAGAAACGACACGGCGGTCAAAAATAAGCCGGTCGAAATTTTGCGCAGCGGCGTCAGCCGCACCACCCTTTCAAGTGCGGGATAAATGAAGTACGTAAAAATCGGCACGAGTATGAGCACGAGCAGTGGGTTCGCGGCCTGAAGCTGCGCGGCGAGGATCTCCTTGCCAAAAATCGTGCGGTCGAGATGCTCGGCCTGCAACACCCAGGAGGAGCCGGTTTGGTCGAAGAGCGACCAGAAGACTGCAACGAACACGAAGACCGCCGACACGTTGAGCAACGCACGGATGCCAACCGGCCCGAAGGCTTCCTTGAGGAACTCGGTACCGGCGGCGGGCACGTGCACGTACTTTTTGCGGCCCGCCCAGAAAAAGAACGTCGCGACGGCCATTAGTACGCCCGGAACGCCGAACGCGACGGACGGACCGTACTCCTTGAGCAACCATGGCGTGATGAGTTGCGACGTGAACGAGCCCACATTGATGGCGAGGTAAAACCAGCCGTAGACCCGGGTCAGAAGATGCTGATTCGTTTGGCCGAATTGATCGCCGACATTCGCCGAGACGCACGGCTTGATCCCGCCGGAGCCCAACGCGATCAGGCCGAGACCGATCACCAGGCCAACGCGCGTATCATTCAGGGCGAGGGCGAGGTGTCCGGCGCAGTAGGCCAGGGAGAGATACATGATCGTCCTGTATTTGCCCAGGAACACATCGGCCAGCAACGCGCCAAAGAAGGGGACGAAATAGGTCGCGAACACGGACCAGTGGTAGGCCTCTTTGGCGGCCTCCTCGGACATCGTGGCGAGTTGGCCGTTGCTGTCGACCAGGTAGGTCGTCATGAATACGACGAGGATCGCGCGGTTTCCGTAGAAGCTGAAGCGTTCGGCCACCTCGTTCGAGATGATGTAGGGCACGCCCTTTGGCATGTCCGGGGACGCGATGGGCGCGGTGCGGTAACTGGGCTTCGACATGGTGTTGGACAATTCCCGGAACGCGGGCCACCTTGAACATTGGACGGCGTTCAACTAGAGTGCCCCGACCTCCCGACCCAAGATACGCCGAGACCAAAGAGCCCAGGCGAAAGCGCCCATCATACCCGCCGATACCCTCGCTTGCACAACGAAACCCCTCGAATGAAGCAAGAGC